>JAGLUH010000338.1 GCA_023134875.1 Candidatus Zixiibacteriota bacterium | reverse complement strand
TCTAAATCCCTAACTAAATTCCCAATTCCTGATACCCTGATATCCTGATAACCCGATACCCTAATCACCTGCAACCCGATAACCCACTTACCATATTAAAGAATTTTCCCGCTGCACAGTCAAGTTATTTTTGCCACAATTACCGGCAATGGACAGCCTTGTTTGTTAGACTACTCTGAGTAAGTTGGAGTCTTACAGCTATTATAATAAATCACTCTGGAGATGGCCAATGTCAACAGTAACAAAGAAAGAACTCGTCGACCGAATTGCTCGAAGCACTCGAACAAAGCACGTGTTGTTAAGATGCTCACCTTCGCTCTACGAACGACTCCCGGGCGCCACTATTTGAGTTGCATCCAGAGATAGGCATAACTCAGGGCCGTTTTCAGCGCGCGCTGTTTGTTTGTAACCGCCCCGGCATGGCCACCCTCCATGTTCTCGTAGTAGTAGACTTTGTGACCCATGCCTTCCATTTTAGCCACCATCTTACGGGCATGTCCCGGATGTACGCGATCATCCCGAGTAGAGGTATAGAAAAAGACCTGTGGATACTTCTTGTCGGGAAATAGATTGTGGTAGGGCGAGTACTTTTTGATGTAGGCCCACTCCTCGGGAATGTCGGGATTGCCATATTCAGCCATCCAGCTGGCGCCGGCCAGCAATTTGTTGTAACGCCTCATATCGAGTAGCGGCACTTGGCAGACCACCGCATTGAAGAGTTCCGGACGCTGAGTAAATACAGCGCCTACCAGCAAACCACCATTCGAACCGCCCATAATACCCAGGTGTCGCGGCGAAGTGATCTTGCGTTTGATCAAGTCCTCTGCCACAGCGATGAAATCATCATAGGCCCGCTGGCGGTTCTCCTTCAGTGCAGCCTGATGCCATTTGGGGCCGAACTCGCCTCCCCCGCGAATATTGGCTAAAGCATAGAGGCCGCCCTTCTCCAGCCATGTTGTGCCAAGAACGCCGGAGTAATAGGGAATCTGGGCACTCTCGAAGCCGCCATACCCATACAACAACGTCGGATTGGAGCCATCCGTGTTCATCTCCTTGGGTTGCACCAGGAAATAAGGGACTCGGGTGCCGTCCTTAGAGAAGGTCTCCAGCTGTTTTACCTCCAGGCCGTTAGCGTCGAAAAAGTCAGGAAGGCTCTTCACTTTCTGCATGTTTTGGCCATCCGCTACGTAGTAGAGACTGGTTGGGGTCAGAAAGCCCTCATATCTGACGAAGTATTGGTCTGACTGCTCATCCGTGGCGGCAACGTAAAGGGTCCCCAGCTCCGGCACATCGACCTTTTCCCTTCCCCAGCCACCATTCTCGAACCGGTATTTGTAAAGCTCAGTCCGTACGTTGTTGAGCATCCCCACCAGAAGGAGATTCCGGTTGTTGGAAACCGAGATGATATTCGACCGTTCATTGGGTTCAACAACGACGGTGAAGGTGCGATCACCCTGAAGATACTTGTCATAATCAATGCTGATCAGTGAACCCTGTTTATAGCTTCTTGGACCTTTCGTCCAATCTGATTTAAGCCGGGCGAGCATTTGATTCTTGAAGAATCCACCAAAATTAGCATCTTCGGGGATTTCAAGTCTGACAGGTTGGCCGTCTTCCATCACGTAGACGTGCGACGTATAGAATGTTATCCCTCGGCGAATGACCTCATATTGTCTTTCTGGAGTATTAATCACGTAACAGCCGGCGGAGACGTCCGTTTTTTCGCCTTCGAAGATGGTTTGTGCCTGACTTAACGGCGTGCCCCTCTTCCATCTCTTTGCGATCCGGGGATAGCCTGACTCAGTCAAGCTTCCCTCGCCGAAATCGGTTTGCACATAAACCGTATTGGGGTCTTTCCAGGAGAGGTTGCCTTTTGCCTCCGGCAAATTGAATCCCTCCTTGGCGAACTGCTTGGAGTTGGCGTCAAATTCGCGCCCAACCCGAGCATCACCCCCGCCCCGCGACAGGAAGACCACGTATCGCGAATAGTCCGGGTATAGTCCGGCTGCCCCTTTGTATACCCACGGCTCACCCTCGTCGTGGCAGAGCCTATCAATGTCCAAGAGTATTTCCCATTCGGGTGAGGGCTTAACGTACTCCTCTAACCTGGTCCGGCGCCAGATGCCGCGCTCATATTTGTC
>JAGLUH010000337.1 GCA_023134875.1 Candidatus Zixiibacteriota bacterium | reverse complement strand
ACCATTACGATGGTAGCGGCACCTTTGACTTCAATCCCGACTTCTTCCAAGCCGGGGTCTATAATATTACTTTCTTTGTCTCAGATGGTGTATTGCTCGATTCCGAGGTGGTTGCAATCACCGTCGCTAATGTCAATCGTCCACCGGAGTTGGCATCTGTCGGCAATCAGACCGTCGACGAGAATTCTAATCTGAACTTCACTGTCAGCGCCACTGATCCTGACCTTAATGATCCGGCGCTGTCGACATCAACCCTGCCTGACAATGCCACCTTCTCCGACAACGGCGATGGCACGGGAGTATTTGATTTCACTCCATCTTTCTACCAGGCTGGCACCTACAATGTCACTTTCTATGCTGATGACGGCGAGGCAGTTGACAGCGAGACAGTTGTCATCACGGTATACAATGTGAATCAACCACCGGTTCTCAACTCAATTGGACCACAGTTTGTGACCGAAGGAGAGAATCTCAATTTCACGGTCACCACAAGTGATGCGGACAGTACGCTGCTTGCGTTGTCTGCCGCTCCGCTCCCGCCGAACGCTACGTTCACTGACAACGGCAATGGCACCGGCGTGTTCGATTTCAATCCAGACTATACGCAGGCCGATATTATCAGCCTTGTTTTCTATGTGGACGATGGTGAAGATGTCGATTCCGAGTTGGTCTTCATCACGATATCTGAAGCAGGCAATCAGGCTCCTGTCATATCACCGATCGGGCCGCAGACCGTCATCGAAGGAGATAATCTCAGTTTCGGTGTCAGCGCCACTGATCCTGATCTCGACTCTTTGATCCTGACGGCAGAGAATGTGCCGCCGAACGCAACCTTTACCGACAACTTCAACGGTACCGGCACCTTTGATTTCAATCCTGACTATACCCAGGCAGGTGTTTACAACGTGACCTTTATCGCCTCGGATGGTGCTCTGGCAGACACTGAAGTTGTAGCGATAACTGTCAATGAGTCAGGCAACCAGGCGCCGGAACTGGCGGCGATTGGTGCGCAGAGTGTGACCGAAGGCGACAACCTTAATATCGGTGTTTCGGCTACTGACCTCGATCTTGACTCGCTGATTCTCTCAGCCGAGAACGTGCCCGTCAATGCCAGCTTTACCGACCATTATGACGGCACGGGTACTTTTGACTTCAATCCTGATTTCACGCAATCGGGCACTTACTATGTGACATTCAAGGCTTTTGACGGTGTTGATCTTGACAGCGAAGTGGTGGAGATCACCGTCTTCAACTCAAACCGACCGCCAATGGCAGATGCCGGGCCTGATCAGGCTGACATCCCAGTCGGTACGATTGTCACCTTGGACGGCACCGGTTCAAGCGATCCTGACGCCGACAACCTCGGTTTCAACTGGGTACAGGTTGGTGGGCCCGCGGTGACCCTCTCGTCACCGACCGATTCGATGCCTGCCTTCACACCAATGGAACCAGAGTTGTACTTGTTTGAGTTGACAGTCGATGACGGTGATCTGTTCTCCGATCCGGATACTGTCCGGATCACTGTCATCAACGTAGCGCCGCCAGAGTCCATAACAGACTTGACGATCGCCATTATTGGCGACAATGTAGAACTGTCCTGGTCGGCTGTCACTCTCGATACGTCAGGCCTGTCGACTGTGATTGCAGCGTATATCATCTATCGTGACACAATTGCCTACTTCACGCCGGAGGCTGACGACTCCGTCGGCGCTACCGGCGCAGTTACATTGGCTTTCACAGATAACAATATTAGCGCTGATGTAGTAGGCGATACACTGCTTAACTACTTCTATGTTGTGGTCTCACGTGATGTATATGGTAACCAGTCCGACGTTTCCAATCGAGTGGGTGAGTTTGATTATCAAATCGTGACCACCGGTACTACCGACTACAATCTTGTGTGTGTGCCTTTTGAGAACACCGGAATTGCCACGGCTGATGACCTTATCGACAGTATCGGCCGGGACGACGTTCTGACAGTCAATAATTACCAGCCGGCTTCCCAGGGTTTTGAATCGCGGTTCGCCGCTGGCTTTGGCGTCAATTTCACTGTCGTTCCCGGTGGTATCTACCAGGTCAATGCCGCCGCGTCGACCGTCTTCTCCGTCGCCGGTTCGATCCCTGACCCTGGAATAATCACTTATCCGCTGGTGACAACCGGGACGACCAATTACAGCTTCTTATCGATACCTTTTGAGAGAGCATCCGACTTCGTGACTGCTCAGGATGTGTTAGATAACCTTCCGGGCAGCTTCTATACGCTTAACCATTTCGTGGCGGCGTCGCAAAGCTACCAATCGCGCTTTGCCGCCGGATTCGGGACCAATTTCCCGGTTCGAGCTGGAAAACCATATCAGGCGAATGCGGCCAGCGACGATGTTTTCCCGGGGCCCTAAAGGGGGAGTGACATAAAGATGAAATATCTCTCATTAAACATACATGGAGGTGCAAAAGTGCGCGATCATACAAACCGACACGAGACAGGTCCGATTCTCGGGTTGATCCTGATTTTCTTTCTTTTATCGACATCAGTTGCATTTGCGCAGGGGTCGATTTTCGGGACCGTCCATAATTCCGATGCCTCAGTTCCGACCAACGGGGAGATCAGCTTCTTCGGTTACTTGGACGACACTGACGAAGAGATTCGCATTGAGACATGTGTCGGCGCCGGGTATGACGCCGGGAACTGGTTCGATGATTTTCAAAACTATCTGACGGAGGCGCCGGGTAATCCCTATGACTACCACTTCTACAACAGCGCCAACAGCGAAGGGTGTATTCTGTCCCAGCTGATTCCCAACAACTCGTACCAGCAGGAGGATATCACGTTGGCCCCGGCTTCCTGGCCGTCTGCTCCCACCGGGCTGACCGGACAGGCTGTATCCTCATCTACCGTAGTGATCAGTTGGAACGGAGTTGCCGGCCTGACCTATCATGTCTATCGTCGCTACGCAGCTTCCAACGGCTCGTTCTTCAGAATCGACGACCTGAGTGGCTCACTGGCCAATCCAGGAGTAGCTGATAGTTTCTATGTGGATGCAGGAGTGGATGGTGTAAGCGATTACCAGTACCTGGTTATAGCCGAGGATGCGTCCGGGAATCTGAGCCCCCATTCAGATGTCTGTACCGTGAGTTTAGCCTCGATCGCGGCACCGGTTGTTGACGCCATTGACCCTAGCAGTGGATTCACCATAGGCGGCACCAGCGTGACGATTACCGGCAGCGGCTTTGATATCGCTGGCGCTACCGCCACGATTGCCGGCGCGGCTTTGACTTCTGTCGTGGTCGTCTCACCCTTTGAGATAACCGGTTTGACGCCTTCCGGAGCTGCGGGTCCTGCTGACGTAGTCGTGACAAATACAGCATCGGCTTTGTCTTCAGCTCCCCTGGTCGGCGGTTTTACGTACGTGGCTAACTCGGTTCCTGTCATATCACCCATCGGGTCGCAGACCGTCGTCGAAGGCGATAATCTCAACTTTGGTGTCAGCGCCACTGATCCTGATCTCGACTCTTTGATCCTGACGGCAGAGAATATGCCCGCCAATGCCACTTTCACCGATCACTTCGACGGTACCGGAAGCTTTGATTTCAATCCTGATTTCATACAGGCTGGTATCTACAATGTGACTTTCATCGCCTCGGATGGTGCCCTGGCAGACACGGAAGTTGTCGCGATAACGGTGAACGAGGCAGGCAATCAGGCTCCGGAACTGGCGGCGATTGGTGTGCAGAGTGTGACCGAAGGCGACAATCTCAATATCGCTGTTTCCGCTACCGATCCTGATCTTGACTCGCTGATTCTCTCGGCTGAGAA
>JAGLUH010000336.1 GCA_023134875.1 Candidatus Zixiibacteriota bacterium | reverse complement strand
AGCGATCACACTGTCGCCGTCGGCGGGAGCGATCAAGGTCGGTTTGGCGGCAGTGCGACCGCCATTGCCCATCGAGTTGACCACAATCACACCCAGCGATGCGGCAATATCGGCAGCCACCGTTGTCACCGCGCTTTTGCCATCCATATCTTCATAGGTGTACCAATCGGAATAACCCAGCGAACTGCTGACCACATCGGCGCCCAAGTGTTCGCCCCACTCGATACCGGCCACCCAGTAGTCTTCCTCGATCTCGATCTCGATGTTGTCATGCGATATCTCGGTCTTGGCGAGCAGATAGGTGGCATCATAGGCAACGCCGATTACCTCACCCTCGGTCAGGCCGCCAATTACCGATAGAGTCATGGTGCCGTGATACTGTTGATCGATATAGCCGCTGCTATCCTCGACATCGGGGTCATTGTTGATGAAATCATAAGTGGAATCGATATCAAGATGGGAAAACGCCTGATGCGACACTTTATAACCGGAATCGAGCATCAGAATGGTAACACCGGCACCGCTGAGACCCTGATGGTGCAGGTCGATTACCCTGATCTGGTTAAGCTGGTTGTAGGAATCGCCATAGTCGTGATCAGTAGTCACCGCCGGCTTTCTAAAACCCAGGTTGTCGTCGGCCACTACCGGCTTACGGATGAACTTCGCCACCTCAGTAATCCTGCGGACGAATGGCAAGTCCGCCAGCTTGCTTAGTTTCGCGGTCTTGACCTCAACGCTGACCGCATTAAGCCAGCGTGACGGGTAACCGATTTTCTCAACCAGTGGCTCTGTCGCACTGACATAAACAGGGTTGACCTCACGATCGTAGAAGGTGTTATCGACATCCGCGCCTCGCATTGCCCGTCGCCATAGCGCCTTGTCCGTAACCGGCACACACTTGGCCAGCGACACATCGCCGCCGCCCTTGTCGGTGAAAAACACCCAGACTTTGATAACCTGATCCGCCGGCAGGTCAGGCCTGATTCTGATCTTGTCGGTAAGCGATTGGAAAGAAGCCGAAGAACTGACCCAGCAGAAGATGATCACTAAAAAGAATCTGAAAACTATATTCACACGCATCCTCTCCTCTTACCTGACCAACATTTGTGTAGGTCGGATTCCCAGGTCGCCGCGGCGACCTGGGAAACCCGACATGGATATAAACGACCTCAGAGTTCCTTGGTGATCTCGATATAACGCTTATATGGTATCGCCGTCCAGCTTTCCGCCGCCACCGCACCGTGCGACAGGCTGATCAATGAAACCTTGGCGGCGGTTTCTTCATCGGGCGCTTCATAGATGTCAAGGAAATCGAAATGCCCCAGCAAGGCATAGTGCGCGATGAACTTAACGTCGGGGCACTTCTGCTTGACCATATCAAGCCATTCACGACCGATTTCCGCTCGCTGTTTCGGTGAACGCAATAGTTCCGGCGAAAGCTTGGTCATCAATATAAAGGTTTTCATCTGTTCCTCCCGGTCTCAAAGCCACAGACTGACAAGTAGCCTCTATGTTATACCGGCAAGATCAATTTGACAATAGAGAAAAACTCTCCGCAACGGGAAGCGGAAGCTAAAAGGTATCCCGTTTCCCTCTGTCCAATACTGGCCAACGCGGAAGTCAAAAAGGTATCCCCCTGTTGGTATGGGGAAAGAAGTCGGTATTTCACCCAGCGCCGCAGCGGGCTGTGTCGTGATCTTCATCCTGAGCACTGTTGCTGAAGGTGGTTTTTATCAGTAGTTATTTTCTCTGTTCAGATCATCTCGGGGCGGGGCATTTGTTCATAATACGGTTACCAGACTAATTCATTGCAGAGGTAGATCAGTGAGTATACTTTGCCGATAGGTAGAAGTGATCGAGTATGACAAGGTTAGCAAGACAGATTACTATCGTCTCATTTTTTCTTCTGACGGTTATCCTCGGTTGCGGCAAGGATTCCGGTGCCGGCGGTGACAACAACGACCCGCCCCCGGGATCAGAAAACAACAAGGTGAGGATTGATTGTCCGATTGATATCGCCGCGCCAGCCCAGGACACGACAATAGCCATTGACGTGTATATTACGAATGACCACGATATCGGCGCCTTCACGCTTGGTTTCCATTACAACTCCGATGATGTGGAGATTACTGATATCATCCCGGGACCAGCACTACCGGAGGGAACTTCCAGCGCCGCCAGCTATTATCCCGGAGATAATCTTGTCCTGTTTCTCTGGTATGACGGCAGCGCTGCCAATCCGATTCCGGCGCAGGAGGATGTGAAGGTGTTTACACTGGTAATGACTATTCCCGCTACCGTGTCGCCACAAGAGATCGATCTCGATTCCGCCTTTGTGCCGCCGGCGGGTTATTTCCGTTTCGCCTTTCAACCGAAAGGCGATGTTACCCCGGGCCTGATAGACTGCGGCATGGCCGACATATCAATTAATTGACAGGAATATCCATTTACTGCCAGGACATCAGCGAGCGAGTCGAGGAGCTTTGAGAGACAAGTTTACAAATCGTTTTCAAGACTATATCATGGCGAGTCCGGCCAGCCAAAGGCCTGGCTCTGACAGGCGGTTGCCGGACGACACAGAAAGAATCAAAAACTGAACGAGCGATGGTCAGGAAAACAAGTCAGCGGCAGGTCATAAAACCTACCGCTGAAACCAGCACCCCTTTTTCTCCTTCCCTGCTCCCCCGGGCAGATTAAGATCACATAACGATTCGCTGATGCCACCATCAAATGGCGTCAGTTATCCCAACTCAGCAGTTTCTCGCCGGGCTCTGCACCTAACTATCGGTACCACCCCTGACAGAAGCTGTCAGTCTTATGTAGATTATTTTGTGATTTTTTTAGCGGAGAAGAGTTGTCAGGGTTGGTGCTTCATCCGATTGTCACGCTCCGAGAGGTCGTAATCCTACAGCTATTCAGTACAAACTGTTACGAAAGGTCTCCTGACAGCGCAGATCAAACCGCAAGGGTATCAACCTACGTTTTGGAGTTCTGAGTTGTTATAATCTATTCCCACTCGATGGTGGCGGGCGGCTTGGAGCTGATATCGTAGACGACGCGGTTAATGCCCTTGACGTTATTGATAATCGAGTTGGCGGCTTCGGCGAGAATGTCATGCGGGATTCTGGCCCAGTCGGCGGTCATGCCGTCCCGCGAGGTTACTGCTCGCAGCGCGAGGACGTATTCATAGGTGCGTTCATCACCCATGACACCGACGGTTTTAATCGGTAGCAACGTTGAAAAGGCTTGCCAAATTTTGTCGTACTGGTTGCGGCGACGCAGCAGCCCGATAAAGATCGCGTCCGCCTGAC
>JAGLUH010000335.1 GCA_023134875.1 Candidatus Zixiibacteriota bacterium | reverse complement strand
AGGCTATGTTGTCCATTACGGAGCGGTGCGGCAGAAGTCCAAAACCCTGAAATACCATGCTCAACTTGTGGCGGCGCAGTTCTCTCAGCTCATGGTCATTCATCTGTTCGATATCCACGCCCTCAACCATGACACTACCACGGGTCGGCTCAATCAGGCGGTTAATGCAGCGCACCAGGGTTGACTTACCGCTTCCCGATAACCCCATAATGACGAAGACTTCATGCTCACGCGCCGCGAAGGAGACATCCCTGACCGCGATGACGTGGCCGGTCTCCTCCAGTATCTGCTGCTTGGACTCCCCGTTTTTAATGAGCTCAAAGACACCCTGCGCATCCGGCCCGAAAACCTTCCACAGATCCCGGCAAGAAATTTTCGCGCTGTCCTGGGTCATTACCACTCCCTACAACACACTCCCGGAGGGAAAACCATAAAATCCGGTTACAAAAAGCAAAGGGGGAAGAAAAAACATTGAATATATAATTACATCAAGGCGAAAGGGGGGAAACCCATCCGGTCTCTGACACTAAGTGCCAGAAAACCCTCCCCGATAACGCTGTAGTGACAACAGCTTCTTCTGGTCAACTCTTTCCCCAATGCAAACTCTACACACCTTATCAAGTAATGATGAGCTTGTCAAATGCCCGTGACGGCGGTTAAAGGTGGATGCACGGTGCGATAGGCAAGCATGCCTTAGCAACTACCCACCCAAGGATACCTCCGCTTCCTTTAACTGCTTTATACCGAGGTTAACGTTGTAGAACGGCGCTAGCTATAGAGTTCATGAGCTTTTGCCTCAGGAAGCCACGTGGTGACCTCAAACAGTATTCTTTATGAAATCTTAATGAAAACTTTATGCAATGTTTACGTTCTTTATCCAGGTCTTTATGAGGAGAGAGTAGACTGAGGAAATGGCGGTAGCGGATGAACCCGCAAATAAAAGCGCGGAGACATAGCCCGTGAAGGGAGTATTTTGGTTCCTCGGGGGCATATTATTCAGCGGCATCCTGATGGTGGGAGTGTCCTTCGGGCTGCCGGCGTTCGCCCAGACTGATGAAGTCGGCGTGGTCAGAGGGGAAAAGAGATTCATCTGGAGAGAGTTCAATGAGAGGATGTCCTGGCCAGCACTCCCCACCCCATCGCCATTTGCAGAGCTTTATGCAGGGCGGTATGGTGATGCCTTACCGTCCGGGCGCTTTAAGCCCCCGGACAGCTTTTCCGTGCAGTACATTTATAGATGTTCAGGTTTTACCGGGTTAGAGTTAGCCGCGCTACACCCTCTTTTCGGCAAGAACCCTGGCGTACTCGCTCTGCATCGCCCTCACCCGGGCAATCTCTTCCTGGCTGAACCACTTATCGAGTTCCACTTCGGCAAACTCGCCGCGGTTGAACTGCACCTTGCTGTCAAACGGAACCGTGCAGTCAAAGCCAACGCGGTACTTGGGAGTGGACGGGCTGATGGGCCGGACGCGGTTGGTGGACCAGTTGCCGCTGGGCGGCAGGACCATCATGGCTTCACCGGGGTCACACCGGGTAATCATAGCCCAGAGGACATCGTTGGCGTCGTAGATATCCACGTCATCGTCGGCCAGGACGACCATCCGGAGTGACGGACAGGTGGCAAAGCACAGGAGCATAATATCGCGGATACCGCGTTCGTCACGGTCGCGACGCTTGCGGAGCTGGATAATCATGCCCAGCGGCCCCATCATGGCCGGCAGGTGGTTGACATCAACGATAAGACCCGGCCACTGCTTGCTCAACACTTCGAAAACAGCCGCTTCATTGGCCATGGAGGCCATGGGCAGATATTCATACGAATGCGCCAGCGGCGC
>JAGLUH010000334.1 GCA_023134875.1 Candidatus Zixiibacteriota bacterium | reverse complement strand
TCGTCATCGGCGCCAATCAATACATAGTCGATGCCATCAAGGAGATAGCGCTGGGTGATATAGGCGCGGACATCATCAGGATTGCTGGAGCCGACATCGGTGGTAGTGCGGATCTCGGTGGGAATGCCGTTGGCATCATGATGGCTCTTCAGGGGTTGAAAGGAACTCGCCAGCGACGGCGTGGTCAGGATCAACAGGTCAAAAGCTTTCTGGCCCCGCTTTGCCACCGGATAGGTTCCGGCAATCTCCGGGTTGTCGACTTTTGCCTGAACCGCCATCCTGTCCGTCTCCAGGCCGCGCCAGAGTGGATTCAGCCCGCCGGATTCAGAGGTATTGACGATCACTTTGAGTGAGGTGAAATAGTAAAGCTGACCGGTGGCGGGAAGATACTGCACCGGATGAAGCTTCAGCGTGACAATCTGGTACCCTCGGAAAATAAAGGTGCCGATGGTCTCAAATGCCATTGCCGGAAAGAGAGTGTGAGAGCTGTAGATTTTCTCATCAGGAGTGGGTGCCTGGGGCGAGGTGTGATCAGCCGAGAGTTTCACCGGTTGTGACATCGGCTCAACGAAGTAATCACCACCCAACAGGACTTTCTCGCCGGGCACAATCTCGATATTTTCAATTTCTACACCGGCAGGCAGGAGAATATTCGCACCTCGGGCCGGCAGGGCTGGTTCGCCGGCACTGCCTGATCTGGGTGCTCCATTCATGATTATCCGGTCAAAAGTCTCGCCCCCGATTGTGACCGATTCGATTCGGGGTCGCTCAAAGAAGTACTCCATGTCAACCTGTCCCGCCGCAAGGGCTGAACTACACAGGAGCAACATGACAGAGAACGTAAACAGCAGCTTCTTCATTATTCCTCCAACTCGATATCTGACTGCGAATTTAAGGTGTAACATCGGCGATAATGCACAGCGTCGCCTTCTTGGATAAGAACTCTAACCTGATATAAGATATCGAATTGTTTCGTGATGTCAACAGCTACTTATGCCGGCTGGTTCCGCAAGCAGCGGCGACGATTCAGGTCCAATGTCTAACTTTATCGACACTGATAGAACAGATATTTCCTAAATATTCGGCTCGACGCTGAATTTTCTTGATGTCGTCATGCGGTTGGCATATTACCCTACCCGATCGTGGGGTGAAGTCCGCCTCGTGGCAGTGTAGCTCGTCAGGCTTATAATCCGCCTGCTCGCCGTCTGCGCTACCGGCTCTGTGCACCGCAGTCGTCCCTGCTGACCATATCATCGCCAAGTGACTCGAATGGGAGATATCTTTCCTTATTTGTTCTCGGGACGCTAACTTGTTGTTGACAAACGAAAATGAATTTTTATATTAAAATGGTGTTGCCTATTTGGCGATCAGGTTCTTAGGCGGGGCTGATTCTAATACCTGCCTCTCTGTTTCCAGTCTCGATTGTAAGAACCCTGATACTTGCTGAAAAATTTGTCTGCTGATTTCTGTTTGTGTTTGCAAAACTGCTTACAGGATGAGTTAACGTTTTCGTGATCGTTATTCATATACCAATCACTATATGGTGAAAACATAGGAATAAATATACAAAATAACAAACGCTTCACAGAAAGGACCGAAATGAGCACAAGGCTATTTCTGGCAGCGCTGCTGGCCGTATCAATGGTGGCAATGGCGTCTGCCGAGCGGGTTGACCTCGGAACCATCGGAACGGATGTTGAGGTCACAGTAATTGAGTCAGACGATTTCCACACCGTGGTTCGCTTTGAGGTAGGAGTCTTCCATCAGGAAGCAGTCATTATCCAAGGTGACACCTACTACGAGATTTTCTGCGGGAAAGAAGGTATTCTGCTCAACGAGGGGGAGCCAGCTCTGCCCCGCCTCTGCCGCAGTATTATCATTCCTGATGATGCCAGGATGGAGATCAAGGTGCTTGCCAGTGAGTATTATGATTTTCCAACTACGCCGGTTGCTCCCTCCAAGGGAAACCTGATGCGGACGGTTAATCCGGAGGATGTTCCCTACACGTTTGGAGCCGTCTACCAGGGTACCGACTGGTATCCAACCGAGCTGGCGACTATCCGCGAGCCCTTCATTCTGAGAGATTATCGTGGCACCGTAATCGAATTAAACGCTTTCCGGTATAATCCCGGCGAGCAAGTGCTGCGTGTCTATACGTCGGTTACCGTCGAAGTCCTCAGTGTCGGCCCGGGCGAAATCAATGTTTACCCGGAGCGTCAGGGACCGGTGAGACTGGTATCCGACTTTGAGGTTATTTACGAATGCCGGTTCATCAACTATGGTTTGGTCAAGAGCCGCTATGACTTGATTGGCCAGATTGGCGATCTCTTGATAATTACCTACGACGATTTCCACACGACCATGAATCCTTTCGTCGAATGGAAACGTCAGAAAGGTATCAAGACCACTATTGTCGATGTTTCCTCGATTGGCAATAACCCTACCAGTATCGATAACTTCATCCAGGATTTCTATGATACCACTGACATGGCTTACGTGCTGCTGGTTGGTGATGCCGCTCAGGTAACGTCGATATCCGCTTCCGGCGGTTCATCCGACCCGACCTATGTCAAGCTCGTGGGCACCGCTGACTATCCCGATGCCTTTATCGGCCGTTTCTCAGCGGAGAACGTCAGCCAGTGTCAGACCCAGGTGGAACGCACCATCACCTACGAACGTGACCACCCCGGTACCGGCTGGTTCCATAAGGGTACCGGTATCGGTTCCAGCGGCGGCCCCGGACATCATGGTGAATATGACTGGCAGCATACCGACCTGATTCGAGACAGCCTGCTGAGCTTCACCTACACCCTGGTGGATCAGCTCAATGAACCAGATGGTGTCACTTCAGCGGACGTGGCTAATGCGCTTAACGACGGCCGCAGCATCGTCAACTATACCGGACACGGCGGCCCAACTTCCTGGAGCACATCCGGATTTTCCAACAGCAACGTCAATGCTCTGGTTAATGACAACATGCTGCCCTTTATGGTCAGTGTCGCCTGCAATAACGGCGAGTTTGATATTTACACTTGTTTCGGCGAGGCCTGGCTGCGCGCCACCAATGGTGGTGTACCAACCGGCGCTATCGGCGCTTATATGTCATCGATTGGCCAGTCCTGGAATCCGCCGATGGACGCGCAGGATGAGGTGGTTCACCTGCTGATAAACGAAGTCGTAACCAGTTACGGCGCCCTCTGCTTCAACGGCTCCTGCAAGATGATTGACATCAACGGCGCCGGCGGTGTCAGCATGTGCGACACATGGCATATCTTCGGCGATCCCTCACTCCAGGTTCGCACCGCCACTCCCGGAGTGATGGTGGTCGATCACGACGGTACGGTCTTTTTCCAAAACCCGACCTATCAGGTCATTGTTCCCGGTGTCCAGGGCGCGCTTTGCGCTCTCTATCACAACGGCATCATCTATGGCAGCGCCTACACGGATACCTCGTGTCAAGCCATCATCCCGATTGTCGAGCCGTTGCCGATCGGTGTAAGCGTGACCCTCACCGTTACCGCCTTCAACAAGCAGACGATTATCGAAGGTGTGCAGGTGACCAGCGACCTGGCAATCGTGCATACGCCGCTGCCCGACACCAAGGATACCCTTAACGATTACGAGGTATTGTGTCAGATTTACAGCGACTCAGCCCTGGTTGCCGATTCCTGTCAGCTTTGGTATAACGTCGGCTCCGGCTGGAATTCGGTGGTTCTCACCTATATCCCGCCCAACGAGGATTACGTCGCCTACATTCCGACGCAGTCCCCCGGTACGGTGATTAACTACTATCTCTATGCCGAAAACATCGTCGGTAACAAAGACACAACCGATGTCTTTACTTTCCGAGTGATCGACTACCAGATGATTCTCGATCCTACCTTTTTGACACAGACCGTGCCTTCCCAGGATACTGGCTGGTATGATCTGTCGGTCACCAATGACGGGGTGCTGCCTGACGATTATAATTTCGGCCTGACTTCTGTCTGGAACACGTCGGTATGGGATGCAAGCGGCACTACCCAGATTTCCAGTACCGGCACACTGATGCCGACGGATGTTTTTGATTTCAAAGTTCGCGTGTTGGTGCCGGTATCAGTTTTTGGCGAGCGCGACTCGGCGACACTGGTGGTATCCTCCAGCGGCGATCCGTCGATCACTGCTACGGCGAGCATTGTCACCGTATCGGCGGGCGAGCCGCTTTCCCTGCCTTTCTTTGAGGATTTCGCTTCCACAGATATCGACACGGTCAAGTGGGAGAGTGCCGACGGCGTTGTTATCAACGATGTTGGACTGGGAGAACCTTCGCCGCCTTACTCGGCTAATTTCGATGGCTCACCTTCCGGCGGCGATATGCTGGTTTCCCAGGAGATCGACCTCAGTGGTAGAGCGGGCGTTACTATCAGCTACACCTGGCAGCGAAGAGGCGGCGGCGAATCGCCTGATGCCGGCGACGATCTGATCATCGAGTACATGAACAATGTCGGTGCTTGGACACTCTTGAACCAGCACCTCGGCTCGGGTACCGACATGTCCGCCTTTGAGACTTACTCCACCGGTGTGCCGCCCGATGGCTATCATTCTCTCTTCCAGCTTCGTTTCCGCAATCTTGCCAGTACCGGACTCTTTGACGACTGGTTTGTTGATGATATCCGCATTGACTACGGGGCTTCCATTTCCGCCACGCCTCTCTCCTTTGATGTCTATCTGATTCAGGGTGATTCCACCGAGGAACCTCTGATTATCGCTAACGGTGGCCCGGGCAGTCTGAGTTACAATATCGCCGTATCACCTGTTTTCACGCGACCGCCGATCTTCGCCACACTGTTTGAATGGGGACAGGTCAATCCCGCCCGTTACGATTATGAAGATGGCTGGTTGCCGGCTGATCTACCCAAAAGCTTCACCGATCCGTTCCGCGGGCCTGAGGTGGTTTACAATGCCGGCGGTCCTGACAATTTCGGCTACATCTGGGTCGATTCCGATGAACCGGGCGGCCCTGTTTTCAACTGGATCGACATCGTGGCAACCGGTACCGATATCACCGCCGGTCTGACTGATGACAATTTCGTTGGCCCCTTCCCGATTGGTTTCTCCTTCTCTTACTATGACCAGTTCTACACCGAATTCTATGTCGGTTCCAATGGTTTAATTGGTTTCGGCCCGACGGCGTCATACGGCAGCCTCAGCAATACCGCCATGCCATCCGTCGGCACGCCCGATAACTTCATCGCCTGGTGCTGGGATGATCTGAATATTACTCACACCGGCACAAACGGCAAAGTGCTCAGCGAGGTTGTCGGCGGTGAACTGGTAATTGAGTTCTACGTCTACCCTGAATATGAAAGCGGCGGCGCCGGTGATGCCATCACCGCAGAGATAATCCTTTCGCCCGATGGCGATATTCGGCTGCAATACTTGGTCATCGACGCTGGTTTCGACAAGTTAGGGTGCACAATTGGCATCGAAAATATCGATGGTACCGACGGTTTGCAGATTGTCCACAATGCCGCCTATCTCCATGACAGCCTGGCGGTGCAGATCACCAAACCGGCGCAGTGGCTCTATCTGTCCTCTACCAGCGGTGACCTGCTGGCGAATGAGGCTGATACCATTCCGGTGAAGTTCAACGCTGCCGAGATCGATACCGGCGTGCACCAGGTCAATATCATCATTAATTCCAATGATCCGGATTCGGTGGACAATCCGCTGGTGATTCCGGCACAATTGACAGTCGGCACGGAGCCGCAGTTCATCTACGGTGATGCTAACGGTGATGGGGAAATCAATGTTGCTGATGTAGTCTATCTCATTGACTATATTTTCGCCGGTGGCCCGGCGCCTGATCCTCTGCTGTCCGGTGACTGCGACTGTAACAATCTGGTGAATATCGCCGATGTGGTTTATCTGATCGGCTATATCTTTGGCGGTGGCCCGCCACCATGTATTCCACCTGTTCTCTGATAAGTTAGACGACATCGTCATTAACTCCTGGTAGAAAACGGGAGTCGCTGTAAAGGCGACTCCCGTTTCTTCAGGGAGAGTGACTGGCAGCACCAGCGACAGCATCATCAGGAATCAGGTATTACTTCGGTGAATTCCAGGTCCGGCGGCATGATTTCCACGTGGATATGGTTGTTGTGGCCTCGCGCCTGCCGACACCAACCTTTTGCAACCAGGATCGGATCATTAAACAGGATACGACTTACCAGCGGTTGACAAGCGATGGCAATCAGCATTGCCCGTGTCGCCTGCTGGTCGTAGCTGCGGCTGCGGTAGCTGATGCCGCCGGTATTACCGTTGTGGTGTGGCAGACGAAGGTCGCACGCCAGGCCGGTTTCGTGCCCTTGATGATCAGGAGTATCGCCGCCCTGCGGGAAGCTGGCGTCATTGATGGTCAGAAGAGCAGCCAATTTCTGGATGGAAAGAAAGCTCTCTAAATATAGGCTACCGGCGGCGACGATGGTGTCCGCCAGCCAATCAGTACCATAGTCATGCTTGTCACTTTTATCAAGACGTTCGTCGTTAATGAATCCAGCCGTTGCTGATCCGGTCGGCAACAGTTGCCAACGGGGGGCGTTCTGCGCTTGCAACCATCGGTGTGTGATGCCGTCGATATCGATAACGCCATCTACACCTGTACCGACAACTCGCTGGTGACCGTTGATGATTGCCTGAAACAACCTGATCGCGCTGATTGCCGCCGGTTCAACGATGTAGTTTTCCGATAACCAGTCAAATCCGAGCTCGATCAATCGCCGTTTCACCCTGATTACGTCAGCCGCAGTATTGATCGCTCCCCGCGCG
>JAGLUH010000333.1 GCA_023134875.1 Candidatus Zixiibacteriota bacterium | reverse complement strand
TCCAGCGTTCAATGGCCTCATCCACAATCGGAGCCAACACATCCTGGGTTAGGGTGTCGGTTTCAACCGGTTCAACAGGTGCGGTGGCGGCCATAAGGTTGTCGCCATCGTCATTAACAATCGTAACCACACCTACTCCATCATAAATCTCTGCCCCCTCGGGAATAGACAGTATTACAAAGAACTGCTCATCATCTTCCCCAACCTTGTCGCCATTGATAGTCAGCGTGTATGTCTGGCTCATTTCACCCGGCGCAAAAGTGATGGTATCGTTCACCGCCACATAATCGGCGCCACTCACTGCCGTATCATCCTGGGTCGTCAATGTGACGGTCACAGATTCTGATGCCGGCTCGAATAGGGATATAGTCACATTCACCTTGGTCTTGTTGTGCTTGTCGCCCTCGACAACCGTGACATCCGAGATGGACAGGCTCGGAAAAACAGGAACCTCGTCATCGTTGATGATGGTCACCAGCCCCGTATCATCGCCCAAGGCCACTCCCACGGGATCGGAAAGTTGCACACCAAAGTTCTCGTCGGACTCGAACTGCGTGTCGCTGTTGACCAGAACGGTAATGTTCTTGCTTGTTTCATCAGCTTCGAAGGTCAGGGTACCGGACGTGGCAATGTAATCGACATCGGCAATGGCCGAGCCGTCGAGGGTTTCAAAATTAACGGTCACCGTTTCACCCAGAGCTTCGGACAGGCTTACCGTAAGCACTGCAACTGCCTGACCCGAATCGCCTTCACTGAGAGTAACGTCGCCGACCGACACCTCCGGTACATCCGGCTGTGCCAGATCCGGATCATCAGTGCGCACTGTAAGTGATTCAAAATTGCCGACCCCCTCAAGAATCAGCAGGCCAAAGTTGCCATCGGTCAAGGCGGCATTGAAGCCGTAGCTTGTGACGGGCACATTATCGACACTAACTTCGATACCAGCCCCTTGCAATTTCACCTTGAGTCGGTATGTAGAAGCCGTGTCAAGATCGCAGGCGAAGGTCGCATCGATGGTAATGCCGTTTTTACTTGTTGCGTGTCCAATGATCAGTTGATCGTTGGACGGATCGAGGCCAACAAATTTGTAGTTATCCGCGTCATATCGGTCAAACACATATCCCGAAATACCATCAGTTGTGATATCGACCTCCATCTCGAGGATGTTATTGGAAGAGAGTGACGTGCCTAGATCGAACAGCTGCACTGCAGGACTTTCCGCCTCAGCCATTCCCGTCAGGATACCCGCTGCCTCGTTCCAGTCACCGCTCTGAACGACCCGGGTTACCTCTGCTGGCGGTGTAAAGTCGTCGGTTTTGTCGAAGGTCCAGTCGGGCGGTAGTATCTGAACAGTGAAATTGTCCATGCGGCCTGAAGAACCATCCATGCCGACGCCGACCATGCCCTGGTTGAGCGGGATGGGATCGCCGTTGAAGTCGTACCGCGGTTCATAATCATAGGTAAACCAGTTCACACCAGCCACCGCGACGGTGACATTGTTGCCGTTCACCGCGACGGTCATGGTGTAGTTCTTGTCCGGCTTGATCTGCATCGGCACGGTCGACTGCTCGACATAGTGCCAGCCTAACTCGTCGACATAGCCCATCTCGATCTTGTTGGTCGAGACATTGATGCCTGCGAACTTGAAGTCGATGTCGCTGTAATAGTCGAAGATCACATAGCCGTTCGACTTCCAGCCACCGATGGGCTTATCCAGGTTGAACGTCGCCATGACCTCGTAGTAGCTCGGCAGATAGTCGTCGAGCATAAAGACCGCTGCGGCCACGTCATCCTGGGTCTCCGAAGATATCGAGAGCTGTCCTCCGGTTGCCATAAAAATGCCCACGTCCTTCGTGAAGGCGTCCATGGTCCGGTTGTCGAAATCCGCAGTACGCAGGATATCGCGCCTGCCGCCGGGGATGTTGCCGGCCTGGGGATCTGTCGGCGGACCGCTCTGATCCTGCCAGAAGCCGTGATCCTTCTGGGTCACAAGGCCCAGCTCTCCATAGGGATTGCCCTGCTGAACCATCACGTTCGAATATCGCGAACTTTGGTTCACCAGTATGCCGTCTGCTTGTCGGGTCATATCCACGCCGTCGCTGGCGGCCTGTGCTGTCAGGAAGTCCCACAACTGCGGCGGAACCTGACGGCTGACCGTGGCGATGCCGAAGGGCGCAAAGGGCACGATGTAGGAGTTGAACTCAC
>JAGLUH010000332.1 GCA_023134875.1 Candidatus Zixiibacteriota bacterium | reverse complement strand
CGTCTCTGAAGGACTTCGTTGACCAATGGCCATACAAGCCGTTATTCGGTGCTGACCGTTGCTCGGCTACGCCGGGGACGGGCGGTTATGCCTTGATCGTCAACGAATCGCATGGTCTCCGGCGCGATACGATCGAAATCCTGCTTGACGTCCTGGAGAATCTGTCGGAACACGTTGTTATCATCTTCACAACAACTAATGACGGCGCCGATTTGTTTGAAGAGCATATCGACTCGACGCCGTTTGCATCCCGATGCATCGGCATCCGGTTGACGTCACGTAACCTTTGTCAAGCCTTCGCTGCCAAGATCAAAGAGATTGCTGCCGCTGAAGGATTAGACGGCAAGCCTATTGGTGCTTATGAGCGGTTACTTAAAGACTGCCGCAACAACTTCCGTGCGGCGCTCCAGAAGGTTGAAAATGGAGAAATGCTGGCATAATCAAAACACCACCGGCGGCCCGGTGTGGCTGCCAGTGCCGCAGGTTGGTACCAATGACACCATAAACAATGTGACAAGGTTAGTGAACAATGGCAAGCACAAACCAATCAACCAATCCCTTATTAGATCAAGCCGCCCTGACGGTGCGTTGTCAGGCGAGCGGTATCATCTCGGCATCAGAAGTCAAAATCCAGACCCTGATCGACGACTTCCTCTGCCGGCGATCTGAGAAAACCAGACGCGCCTATGAGAGCGATCTGTCTCACTTTGCTGCTTTCATCGGTGCAACAAGCAACCCCAGTGCGCTGAGCTGCCTGGTGACTGCCGGCCAGGGCAACGCCAACGGCATGGTTCTGTCATACAAAAGCAGCATGATCGAGCGGGGGTTGTCTCCGGCGACGATCAACCGCCGACTGGCGACAATCCGGTCGGCAATCAAACTGGCAAGGCAGTTAGGCCTGGTGAATTGGTCCATCGAGATTGAAAACGAGAAGACGCAACCCTATCGGGATACCACCGGTACCGGCAAACAGGGAGTCAAGGCGCTGCTTGAACAAGCCGCTGGTAATCGCAATCGGTTCAAGGCGACCAGGGACGTCGCGATCCTGAGATTACTGTATGATCTGGCGCTTCGTCGGGGAGAGATCGTATCGCTGAACCTGGATGATTTCGACCCGGACTCCGGTACTCTGGCTGTCTTGGGTAAGGGCAGAACTCAAAAGGTTGCCATGACGTTACCGGAACCTACGCAAAATGCCCTGAAGGTGTGGCTCGAGGTGCGGGGCATGGCTCAAGGTCCCATGTTCATTAACTGCGACCGAGCCGGCAAGGGCGCTACCAGTGAGCGGCGCTTGACTGGCAGCGCAGTGTACTACCTCGTGCGAGACCTTGGCCGAAAGGCTGGAATGGTCGCCCGGCCGCATGGTCTCCGGCACGCGGCGATCACTGAAGCGCTCGATCTGACTGGCGGCGATGTCCGCAAGGCGCAAAGATTCTCAAGACACCGGAATATGCAGACCTTAACCGTCTACGACGATAGCCGCCTTGACCTGGCCGGCGAAGTGGCAAAGATGGTTGCGGGATCGGTCTCGATTGAGTAGCTTGTTTACGAAAAACAACATTATCGTAAACATATCAAACGCACAACCGCCCACGTTGATTGTTGCTCTGCATATCTCCGGAGGCCACAACCAGGGCCACAATCTCGCTGGCGATGCCGAGAGCCCCTCGTGAGACCTGTTCTCATTCCCCGAAGGGACCGAGAACCCCTAGCTGGAGGCTCTCTGTTTACATCGGCAAGAAGAGGTGTGTTCTATTAAGGACAATCAGCACATGGCTCCGGCCCACCGCCGAAGATATAGTTTATCAGATAAACCACATCCGCGATATTCACCAGCGCGTTACAGTCGACATCGCCTGCCAGAAGTGGGTCAGGAGGAGGTCCACCGCCAAAGATATAAGCAATCAGGTAAACAACGTCGGCGATATTAACCATACCGTCATGATCAACATCACCATCTACAAAAGGCGCCGGCTCCAGCGTTATCAGCAAATTCTGCTGCGAAAAGATATCACGAATGTGCGCAAAGGTTTCATAACCCTCCCGCGCGGCGGTGATCTGATAACGCCCCGCCGGTTGTGACCCAAAATCAAAATAACCGAGAGAATCGGTGTCAGCGCCAGCGCCGGTGAAAGGGATTGCCACAGCCGTACCGGCGAGAAAGGGATTGCCGTCACTGTAATCGACCGTACCGGAGACCTGGTAGTAGTTTTCGGTCACGACGGTCATGCTTTCGACGACGGTATTGCCGAAACGATCAGCCGCCCACACCTTGACAGTGTAGAGGTCGTTGGGAACCTGGCCTGTCGCCCATTTGCCGCCGGCGTCGGATAGGGTGATTAGAGTATCTTCATCATGGTTGGTAATGATCTCGTAGAATTCACGGTAGTCGTAATTTCCCTCCGACATACAGGGGCCGCTCCGCTTGTAGACGACATGATGCGATTGATTCCAGAGCAGCTCGCCGGTAAATACAAAAGAGGTGAAAGGACCGAAAAGAAGGGAGTCGGAATATATCTCATAACCAATAGCGTAAGGAGTCAGCACCCAGAAGGGGTGGCCGATTTTGTCATGCGCCTGAACGATGATGTCAACATCGCCGGAGAGGGCTTGGCCAACGGCAAAGAAGTTGCTGCTGTTATTCTGGCAGAAACGGAACATCGAGCCAGGAGTGATCTCCAGAAAATAGGGTTCGTCGAAATCATCGATGTTGACCAGCTCATCGAGAGGATTGCCGACGAACCACCAATCGGATGTCCAGGTGAGGCCGCTGTGGCGAATCTTGGCGAAATGAAGGTGATGAAAGCCGGACACAGGCCAATAGATTAAATCGCCCAGGTACTGTCCACTGTCCACATGTTGTCCCTCACTGACGGCGATAGTCGCTTGGACAAGATGAGCATAGAGCCAGCCATCACATTCTGCCGCTGATGCTGAGTCGCCGATTGCCACGCGCCAATGATATTGGGCCGAAGTGGTAAGTACCGCCTTGACCCAGCCCGCCTTGACGGCATAGACCGGCGTACCGGCGGGACGCATAATATCGATGCCGGGATGCATGTAGTAAGCGGTACCGTAATTCTGATATTCTCCCCAACTGTTGCCAATCGGCTGCGCCGAATCAAACGGCTCCATCGGCCAGGGAATGGTAGCGTGGAGAGCGGGACAGAAGAATATGCTCAGGAGCAGGAGAAAGAAATATCGCATCGAGCCTCCGTGAGGACGAGTAACAGCAGGTACATGATAAATATATCAGGGAATCTGATTTTAGCAAGCTCTAATTTCAAGCCGCAAGTGATGGTGTGTTCATGTAAGTTATTGAGTAGGGGCAGATTAGGTCGGGCTGAACGCTGCCCCGGCTAAGAACCGGCCTACTCTTCGTAGGTGCGGCGGCCCGGTACTTTTACCAGAATGAGCAGACCGACCACCATCGTCACCAGCAGGGAGGCCAGCGCCAGGCGGTAATGAATTGTCCCCGCCAGAGCGGGCGTGATCTCAATACCGACAGCGTCGAGACAATCGAGTGCGAACCTGCCGATAGGTTTCTCCTGCTTGCTTACCAAAGCCACCAACCCCCATAACAGCGGGCCAATGGTAGCCGCCGCCCGACCGGAAAGCGTATAGAGACCGTAGAATTGTCCCAGTTTCTCTTTCGGCACCAGGCTGTTCAAGAGTGGACGCGAAGTCGTCCAGACGGCACCCAGGAGAATACCAACAAGAGCGCCGATCACGAAAAAATCTGTCTTGTTGTAGATACAGACTGCCGCCGATAACACTACCACCCAACCAATAACCGCAGCCAGGAGGGCTCGTTTACCATTGAACTTGTCGGCAAACCAACCGAACAGCAGCGATCCACCAAAGGCAAAAAGAGTGGAAGAAATAAAGAGGATTACTTTATCGGGGTCGGTAAAACCCGCCACTGCTTCGGCATAGATCGCCATGAAAATCACCAGAGTGGCGATGGCATCCTCGATCAAGTAGTCGGCAATAAGGAAACGCAACACGCCGGGGTAGTTGCGGGTTTCTCGGAGTGCCTGCTTCCAGCCCGATAAGAATGATTCGGGAATGATTTGCCCCTGCTTTTGCGTTGGTTTTTCCCTTACCCAGAGAAAGGTGGGAATGGCGAGAAGTAGAAAGAGAATGGCGGTAGGAAAGAAGGCGTATTCCCTTCCGGAAAAACCGGGGATCAATTTACCCTCGGTAATCGGCATGACAATCAGCAACCCGGCAATTGCTCCCAGGTAACCGAAACCGACGCCGATTCCCGATATTCTGCCGATGTTGTCCCCGCTGCTCACGTCGGCCAGCAGAGCGTTGTAGAAGGTCAGTCCCCCCTCATAGAAGAAGTTGGCACAGGCAAAGCAGGTGAGTGCCAATACGACGGTGAGCAGAAGATTAAAATGCGATATCGCCACCAGGGAGAGGACAACGGTGAACAGGACACAGAGATAAGTAAATCGCCGAAGGTTGGTCAGCTTGCTCCCGCCCCGATCGGCACGACGTCCCAGCGCGGGCATGGTCAGGGCTACCAGGATCATTGATGCTGAGTAGGCGATTGAATAGTAAATATCTTCCACGCCGAGGGTGAGCACAACCCAGGGCGCAAAGAAGAAGGTAACGATGTTCATGGAGAAGATCGTATTGGCGAAATCATACATTACCCAGCCGACGACAGTTCGTTTTGGGGTTGTCATGCTGCTTCCCATGTTCTCATGTCAGGCGCCAACGTGAAAAAGGATTTGTCGGAACCACAGGGCGGCTGTGACAAAAGCCTTGTCATTGCGAGTCCGGCGGCTGCCGGACGTGGCAATCTCAGGCTCATTGATCGCCAAGCACTTGAGATTGCTTCGTCCGCCTACAGCGGACTCGCAATGACCGCATTTTACTGTCCATACTTTCTTCTGGCACAGCCTCGCAGAGGTTCTGGCCTGCGGCTAACACCAAGAAACCGGTGACTAAAAGCCGAGTTCATCAGCGATACGGCGCATACCGTCAAGAGCCAGGCCGAGAAATTCCTCGAGGGTCAACCCTAACTCGGAGCATTTGGCGATAGCGTCACGGCGGGCACCGGCGGCAAACCGTTTGTCCTTGAATCGTTTCTTAATCGATTTGACCTGCAACTGCGCCAGCTTCTTCGAGGGATGCATCAACACCGCAGCAACGATCAGGCCGGTAGTCGGATCGGTAGCATACAAGGCCCACTCCAGCGGCGTGCGGCATTCCTCATGTTCGGCATGGCAATGGATCGCCCGAATCATCGCCGCATCGATTTCCGGATAGTCCTTGAGCCATTCGGCAGTCAGGTAGCTGTGGCGGTCGGGATCATCAAGGGTTTCGGAATAATCGAGATCGTGCAGCAATCCCACCAGTCCCCAACGGTCGACATCCTCGCCGAAATGCTGCGCCAACAGCCGCATAACCGCCTCGACGGCGATGATATGCTTAATCAGGTTGCCCTCGTGCACCTTCTCGGTAACAAGTCGATAGGCGGTATCTCTATCCATACCAAGCCTCCCCTCTCAATTGACAAACTCCCAGGTAAAGCCCCACCAGCGGGAACGTCCCGGCTGGAAACGGCCGTTGAGAGCGTATTCGGTATCGAAAAGATTCGTATAGTTATAGAAGAAATGGAACCGCTTCAGATCAAAGCTCAAAAATGATTCAGCCACGAATTTGGCGTTGTCGCCGCTGCCATCGAAATATCGTAATGTGGGGGAACGATACTTGACACCTGCCGATGCCGACACGGTGACCTCCAGTTTGGGGATCAGGTAACGCCAACCGACAAGCCCGTTGGCGAGATGCTCAGGGCCGTAGGTGTAGTCGATATCATCTTTGAATACCTGCCGGTAACCATAGGCGGCGGAGAGATAAGCATTATGCGGCAGCGACAAGTGAAGTCGAGTAGTAGCGAATATCAGGTTGCGGTCAACAGCGATTGGGTGATAATCGCTATAGTAATAGTCGGTATCATCAACCTGCCAGGCCGGCAGACCGAACATCTGTGAGATTCCGGAACGGACATGCAGATCAAGCCTTCCCTTCGCATACGAGAAGAAGACTTCCATGTTGTTGGTTCGTCCGGCATCAAGGTCGCAATTGCCTTCGATTCGGTAATCAGGTTCTGATGCGATAAATGTGCGCGCAATCGCCGGCAGGTATTTCATCTCCGCCTGCGGCAGTATCACGCCGCGCGCCAGCAGTAACGCTGTCGACCAGGTGGAATCGTGCTGATAATGAATCAGCGCCAAGCCGGCGGGTCTGGCGGTTACGCCACTGGCGGCCAGCAGGGAGAGATTACCGTACAGAGTGATCCTGTCGGTCAGATGCAGCAGATCACCCAGCGCCAGTCGAAGATAGCAAACGCGATCCCTGTCATCGTAGACGGAGTAGTGAAGATAACGGAGATCAATATCCGCCTGCAAATCATGTTGACCTCGTCGCCAGTGATAATAGAGGTTGCCGTCGATGACTTGAAACCGCTGATCAAAATCAAGAGACGACTGCCGCAGCTTCTGATCATCGTTACGATAGGTCAGCCGACTCCCATAGGAGCGGCTCTGGTCAAGCAGACGATCAACTTGCACGGCAATACCGGAGTAGTTGTCCGACACGCGGCCATAGAATTCATAGTGTGGAGGAAAGAAGAGCTCGTTGTTGCGCAGGCGGTTGAAAAACAACCCTATCCGCAGATTGGTGTTGTTCGCCACTGTCAGGTTGTTGATAAGCCGCAGACGCTCAACTTTGCTTTCGGTGAAGAACCTGATCCCGTCGTACTTGAGAAAGCTGGCGTCAAGGGAGACCGTCCCCAGCGAACCGAAGCGATTAGCAAAAGTGACATAGGTATTGGCAAAGCCGCCGCGACCCCGCGTGACATGAACCTTGCTGAGAGCGCTGTCGCTGTTTTCAGAAGGCGTTTCCTGATAGAGGCAAACCAGTCGCCCGAACGGCGCGCCCAGACCGGCAAGCGCCGGTGTCAGGAAATAATACTTCGATGAGGGAGCAACGCGCAGCCACCGTTCCGACCCGGGAACCGGCACCGGCAGAGTGAAAGCGGCATCCCCAAAAAGATCTCCGGCACGTGACAAGGACGACGGCGACATCCCGAGGGGATAAATAGACTCCGTTTCCCCCCAGGAACCCTGGTAGGAGCGCAGCAGCATGGGATCATAATCGAAACGAGAAGACATTTGCGGTAGGTCGAGATGATTCAGACGGGGCACGGACTGCGGGTCAAGGAGAGTGATAATTGAGCCGAAGTGGCATGTTTGTCGGTCAAATGACAGAGGCTCGACCTTGATGCCTTTGTCAAACAAGCTATCAGGTGTCACTGAGAATGTGGTATCGGTCAAGCTGGTCGAGTCAGCAGACTGGTGGGCGGCAGGGTTTCTGAGACTGTGATAAAAACCAAGATATTCTGTGTACTGACATGAATTATCCTCGAACCCAGTCATTGCGAGGAGTTCGGCAATTGCCGGACGACGCGGCAATCTCATTAGTGGCAAGAGATTGCTTCGCCCGCCTGGGGCGAACTCGCAATGACAGTTCTGTGGGCGGCAGGGCTCCTGACCTGCCCCTCGTTCACTCAACCTGTGGGCAGACCGGAAAGGCTGCCGCGCACGAAGAGTAGCTTGGGTTACCTCCTGGTAGGTCGAAAGTCTTGTACTTTCGACATTCATGCGAAGCATGAAAAGCGTCTTGTCGAAACCACAAGGGTTTCGACCTACTACTACTGGAGAAGAGAGAAACAGGCAGAATAGCGTGGAGGCAATAACCTTTCGTGTCAATGTCCGGTATATCACTGTATCCTTGTCTTGTCAGGTATCCCGATCCTGAATATGGAAGATACCGACTTTTTTCAATTTGGCAAGGACTGGAAAAAGAAGGATAAAGAAGAGGATATTGGCGGCGATGGTTATGGCGGCAAAACCGGCAGAGAGAAGCAGCCGTTCCCAGAAGGGGCCAAAGAGATAAGCATCGGCGACCGAAACCGGAACCTGATATATCAACGCCGTAAGCAGACCCAGAACTGCCAGCGTGAACAGATAGCGAGTGGTGCTATTCATCGGCAGGAAATGAGCGGAGAGTCCGCCGCTCCAGCCGATAACAGCGTAAGCGCCGACCTGCGCCGCCAGAATCGGCAACAGCGGCAGACCATAGGGATTAAAGAGGGTTATCAGAAGGGCGCTGAAAACACCGACCAGCAAACCGTTGATTTTGCCCAGAAGATAGCCGGCAAAAAAGACCAGCAGGATGGAGAGGGTGGCATTCGGTATGGCCAGAAGCAAAAACGATCCGGCATAGGCAAGCGCGGCGAATACACCAACAAAGGCGGGATTGCCTCTGCTCAACGGACAACAAGTACCTTGAAGGTTTCGGTTTGATCGCTGACTTTGACGACCAGCACATATATCCCGGAAGCTACCTGTTGGCCGCGGTCGGTCGTGCCATCCCAGGAAACCATGCATTCAAAGCCCCTGCTTCCCGGCTTCACATCGGTAAAGAGCCATTCGCCGGCGACCGTGTAGACATCCAGGTAAACAAAGGCATCCTCCACCATTTCCACTACTATCTTAATAACGTTGTCAGGCGTTGCGCCGAGAATCAGTTTTGACGGCCGGGGCGGGTAGACCCGATTGACCTTATACTGCAGAGTAGTATCGCCGTACGCTTTCAGCCGGTAATTGTTTCGATCCTTGTCATAAAATGGATTCGTGACAACCGGCACAACGATTAGTTGGGTCAGGTTCTCGCCGCCCTGCGGGATAAGAGTGTCACGATTGCAGTAAAGACTGTCATCAACCCAAACCGGCACCGAGGGATCGATATGGTTGTAGCCCATCACCGATATGCGCCACTCGGGGCCAACCGGACTGGAAGTAACGCCATTGAATATCAGGGTATCTAGAACTGCGGCGTTGAAAACGACATAGTTTCCTCCCAGAGAGGAAGGGTAGAATCGATATTCTTTCTCGCCCTGGACTGGAAACTGATCAACATAGCGGATATAAGGATAAATAACGTCAATGCCGATGGAATCGTCATTCGGAATCATGGGGTAGTTGGCGCCCTCTTCAAAAAACGAGGGTTGCCGGTCGCCGGTGAAAAGGAGCCAGCGATAATATTCGGTTAATACATCGGGGAAACCACGTTCGCCGCCAGTCATCTCGATGATAGCGCTATCGATCGCCCCATAGAAGGCATTCGCTCCCGGCAACTCGGCGCAGCGCTCCCAGATGTCCCTTATGATGTCGCGGCCAAAAACCTGAGAAAGATAGATGCAGAAGATTGCTGCACCATATGGGTGCATCTGTTCATGAGTGGGAGCGGTCTGGCTGTTCGTCCAGAAATTGAGCGGTAGGTGCACATACGGCATATACCAGCCAAGGTAATAATAGTAATCATTGATATTGTCGTAAGTCTGTTCTTCCATCCAGACAGCCGTCATCTCGAGCCAACTCCCATTGGGACGCTGCTGAACCGCGTCCTCCATCTCAATGGCATCATACCAGAACTGGATGGCATGAAAGAACTCATGTGCCATCGTGACCTGTAACGCATCAATTGGACGGTTGGCGTATCCCGGTAGTATCTCATAATGGTTATGAAGAACAATATATGAGGGGGCTCTATATGTTCCTTCAGCAGCGTAGAATGTGTCCAGATAGGTTGCTCCGTAGTAGTTTGTGCCCAGACTCTTTACATAGACATCATAGCGGTAGTCGCCACCCTTGCTGAATATGGTGTCGCTGGGTGGTTCGTGGTAACCCAATACGTCAATATGGTGAACCCAGACGGAGTCGGCGATTCGCGCCACAATCTCGGCATAATCAGGAACATCGTTAGCATTGGCGTCGCCATAGCTTAAATCGATCTGATCCACTCCTGGCTGCAGAGTGTAATGAATCTTAAAATGCCCGGACGGTGAATCGAAAGTTTCTGGAAGGAGAGCATCGAACGGTCTTTGGAAGAAGTCAGAGAAACCGAGGGCGGTACCGTAACGATGATGAAGGTACATCGCCCTCAGGGCAAGGGGCGTCCCGCACTTGCCATCAAAGAGAGAAACAGCCGAATCAGTAAGGGCTTGCGTATCGGCCGATCCATAGAAAAAGATATCCAACGCGGCTCGAACCGTTTCAACTTCAACCGCCTGCTCGTCGGTAAGCGTCACAGCGGCAGAAAATGCCAACGGTTGAAGAGTCATACACACCAATAGCAGAATTATCCTTGCAGTTTTCACATCTTCTCCCTTCAATCGTGTCTTCCCGCAAGATACTCTTTCATTTTCTGCAAAACAGAGTATGGCACTTTCTGACTGCCGATTTCGGAACGAGGATCGTTGCGGCCATGCCAATCGGAACCGCCGGAGATCAGCAGGTCATACTTTTCCGCTAAGCGTTTGTAGTGGCGCACCACCGCCGGAGTATGCTTAGCGTGATAGACCTCGATGCCGTCGAGGCCGAATTCCTTGAACCGGCCGATAACCTCATCGCGACGCACTGTCCCCGGATGAGCCAGGACTGCCAACCCCCCCGCCTCGTGTACCAGTTTGATTGCCACAGCCGGATCGAAGTAGGTCTTGGGAACATAAGCGGGAGCATGGTAACCCAGGTAGCGGCTGAAGGCCTCGTCAACAGTATGCACGAATTCCTCCTGCACCAGGGCATCGGCGACATGAGGACGACCCACCGCCCCTTTAGCAGCCAGGCGCATTACCGTATCTACCTGCAGATCGATTCCCATTTCATTCAGTTTGGCAACAATTAATCGCCCTCGCTTGAGACGTTCCTCTTGGTAGAATTTCACCTTGTCGGCAATAGGCGCATATTTATAATCGATAAAATAAGCCAGCACGTGAAAATCGGTGTTTTCATACTGACAGGAAAGCTCGACGCCGGAGATGATTTCAAGATCATCGTCAGCCAGCGCCAGCGCCGGATCAAGCGCGCCGAAGGTGTCATGGTCGGTGATGGAAATAGCAGCCAGCCTTTTGAAGCGAGCACGCTTTACCGCCTCCTCCGGCGAGCCGCAGCCATCCGAGAAGGTCGTATGAAGATGCAAGTCAATTAGTCGCTCGCTCATCTTATCTTTTCAACAACTATGCGGCGCGCAAGTTTCACCGATTCTTCCGCCTGGGCGAGAATACTCTCCGCCTCAGTTTTGATCTTATCGACAATCTCCCTATCCTCAATTCCCGGCAGGTTGATCATCACGTTATAGTAGGCGCCCTCGACGGCGGTTCGACCCATTAAAGCACCGACACCGGCGTCACTTACCGAATTGACGTTACCGATCTCGGCGATTTCGGCAGCCAGCTTGATTGTCTCCAGTGAATGGCGCATCACCTCCAGCGGTATCTTCGTCGCCACAATGGTCGCTTGCTGGATTTCCTCCTGGCGCTTTTGCTTCTGTTCATCCGTATCTTTCGGCAGTTTCATCGCCGCCATCACGGCATCAAAAGAATCAGCATCCTTCTTGACGAGCGTATTCAATTCCTCTTTAAGGGTGTCGGTTTTCTTGAGCAATTCGCTCATTCGCTCCTGAACTTCGGCATACTGTTTCTTGCCGATAGTAAGACGGCAAACCATTGCTCCCAATGCGCCCGCCAGCGAACCGGCCACCGCCGAAACCGACCCACCACCCGGCGCCGGTGCAGATGATGCCACGGTGTCGATAAAGCTCTTGAGGCCGGTTGAACTCGCCTGCGCTTCCAAGGCGTTGTCAAGTCTTATTTCGAGAACTTGATCCTTGTCGAAATTCTCCAGCATCAAGTACCAGCGCGCTACGTTGATTAGCGCCTCGTTGGGCACCAGGCCAACAATCTCGGTTGACGTCACTGTCGTTCCCCAGCGCGCCGCCTCTGATTTAATTGTCTCCAGCACACGGTAGGGCGGCGTTTGCAGGTAGTTGACCAGGTTCATCGACACCTGTACGCAGTTGCGCTCGGCGATCCCGAAACCGAGGGCGCGACAGTGGGCATAACCGCCCGAATTGGAACGCACCGCCTTGGCGATCCGCTTGGCGATTTTCAGGTTATCGGTAGCCAGGTAGGCATTGAAAGCGATCAGGGGCAGCCGCACGCCGATCGCTACCGCACCCGCCTGTTCGTGCATCCGGCGCGGGCCGTAATCGGGAATCAGGTCGTCATTGGTGGCAATCTGCTCCTTGATGCCTTCGTATTCGCCATGCTTGTTGCGAATGTCGGGAAGCCGCACCCGCTCGGGACGGGTGGCCGCCTGATCGTAAAGGTAGACGGGAATACCCAGTTTCTTCCCGACTTCTTCACCCAGCGACTTGGCCAGCTCAATACATTCGGCGGTGGTGATGTCTGATATCGGCACAAAGGGACAGACGTCGGTCGCGCCCATGCGGGGATGCTCGCCCTGGTGGGTTCTCAGGTCGATCACTTCGGAGGCCTTCTTGATTCCGAGAAAAAGACCCGCCTTCACTGCCTCCGGTTCGCCGGCGATAGTAACGACAGCGCGGTTGTGATCGCCGTCAAGCTCGGCGTCCAGGAGCACCACTCCGGGGACTGAAGTAATTTCGTCGGTAATACTCTTAATGACTTCAGGACGGCGACCGTCGGAAAAATTGGGTACCGCCTCAACAATCTTAGCCATGTGGGTCTTCCTCCAGCGAATTCAATCAAGTGGTCAGGTTTAGTCTGTCTTTTATTCCCGCCCACAACAAGGGAAGCATGATTTCATGATGACCGGTGAAATCATACGTCTGCGCGCCCAATAGTTGCGGGCGCCTGATAATATTCTGCCGCGGGCGGTAATGAGTAATCATATCGAAATTGGCGGTAGTGAACTTGCCGAAGCGGGAATCAAGATTGCGGGCGACGGCAATGGCTTTGAGAAAGACTTCCGGCATGATCACCGCCGAACCGAAATTCAATGCTACTCCGCCATTCTTGAGTCGGGCAACATTATAACAGAATATCTCGAAATCAATCTGGGATGCGCGACCCACCGCAGCGCCGTCAAATGATTGATGGCAATTGACAACATCGGTGCCAATAGCCACATGCACGGTGGCCGCGATTCTTTGCCGGTGAGCCGCGGCGAAAACCGAGCCGCTCTTATGCCTTGCCTGAGCGGCAATAAATCTGCCGGCGGCCTCTCCCAGACCGATATCTGATTTAGCAGCAAGTTCAACCACCTGGCTGTAAAGCTCAGCCGTGTCGGCCGTCATGCCAAACTCACCCGCCACCAGCGCGCGGTCAACATCTTCAGAGGTGCGACCAAAAAAGGCAAGCTCCAGATCATGAATCAGAACGGCGTTGTTGGTGGATATCTGCTGCGCCATTCCCTGTTTGATGATTTCACACAGCAGTGGCACCAGTCCCGCCTTCAAGATGTGCGCGCCGAACATCCAGATGATCGGTTTCTTGCGGGTACGGGCCTTCTCGATCCGACTAATGAGAGATTTTAAGTCCCTGGCCTTCAGGAGATCGGGCAGCGAATCGATGAAGTCACTGAGACCGCCGACGGAAAGCCGGGCAGCGAACTGTTTTTTGTCCACTTTCGAGCGGCGGCGACTCATCCTCCTGGTTTTGATTTTCGCAAGATCGATCCGTTTCATGTTACCAGTCCATATCCCCCAGGCGAAATTCCTTCAACTCAGCATAGATTGAACCGACCACGACCTTGCTTTTCATTAGTACCGGCATGTGCAGGCGGTCATCGGTCAGCCAGACTCTTATCCGTCCCTCATGTCTGAAAATGCCGGTCGCCGACAGCAACGGCTCCACCACCAGGCATCTGAACTCACCGGCGGGAACCTCGACGGTCTCCCGTTTCAGCACGCGCACCTCGAGGAGGTGTTTCTTGTTGCCGGAAATGGTGGGAACATGAAGAGTCTGCCCCACTTCAAGTGTCTGGGTACGGACATAGTAGAAGGCGGAGATAAGGTCGTGGGAAAACTGCTCGATAGACAAGGTGTCTACCTGGTCCTGATCTTTGTGGCAGATTGCCTCGCCGCCGACATGATCGAAATAGATCTCCCTAATCGAATGGTAAGAACCCTCATTGAGCGATTTGAAGAAATAGCACGAGAAGATGCCGTCAACATCGATCTGGCTGATTATTGTATCGCGCACCTTATAGAACTTGTCCACCACGCTGTTGGAGGTGGTGCGAGAAGTGATGCGGTAGCACAGATGATCACCGATCGTGTTGGTATCCACAACTTCGAGGGTGGCCTGCCCCGCGGTGATAA
>JAGLUH010000331.1 GCA_023134875.1 Candidatus Zixiibacteriota bacterium | reverse complement strand
GGTGTGTCCCGGATCAAGAAAGGTCTGAGTTAAATTTCATACTGTGTGGGTTGAGATGATCGAAGCAGCCAGCCTGGATGAACGAATCAGCAAGAGTGAGAAAATCCTTAAGGATGATTCGAGCTCCCGGGTTTTCGCCCCATTGGCGGACGCTTTGCGGATGAAGGGTAAACTCGATCACGCATTTCGGATTTGCCGCCGGGGTTTGCGAACTCATCCCGATTACGGCAACGGTCACCTGGTAATGGCGAAGATCAATTTTGACCGGAAGATGTATGACTGGGCGGAGCAGGAAATCGATGAGGCGGTCAGACTAGACGGTCAAACCCGCGCCTCAGAGCAATTGCGGGTTGAGATTCTGATCTCCCGGGGAGAGCTTGATCAGGCTCGGAAGCTGCTCGGCAATCTGAGAGCTATTGGCAGCAATCCCCTCTATGTTCAGGGACTTGATGATCGAATCAAGCGTCTGCTATCCTCGCGGGAACGCAGGGAAACCGAAAGAATTCCGGGAGGAACATCCGCCGTGGAAGCTAGCGAGTCGACTGTTCGCCGCCGAACCTATTCGATCGCCGAGACGCTTACGGAAATAACCGCTAACGAGGAAGTTGCTTTTGCAGTTTGCGCCTATCGCGATGGTGTGGTAGTGGAACAATGTGGTCGGGGTAATTTCAATGCAGATGAGATTGCGGCCCTGGGCGTGGAAATGTGGCGTGCTGCTGAAAGTGAAGAAATGATAGACAATTTCGGGGAGCCGCACCGTATCAGCGCCGACACCGACGAAACGACTGTGATGATTCTCGGTTTGGCAGGCTATCGACTGGTACTCCTCTGTGACAGGAAAGCGAATCTCGGTTCGCTGCGCCTCAAACTGGATGAAGTCAGCGCACATCTAAATGTGGCTTCTTGAGGAGAAATAATAATGACTCTGGCAGGAAAAGATTGGCAACATCTATTACTGGTGACCACGATTGTCGCCGCTTTGCCATTGCTCTTCTATCCCAATTCGCTGAGAGTTGATTTCAAACTGGGTATGGGCTGGTATATTGTACTGGAGTTCGTCTATTTCTACATTCTGTTCCGTTTGCTCAACCCGCGTATTTCCGGCTCCGGTATCGTATTGTTCGTGGTTTGTGGCTTATGGGGACGGCTGTTGGTATCGGCAGTCTTTTTCCTGTTCCTTCTGCTTATGGGATCGGTCAACGCGACGACGGCGTTGGCAGATGCCTTCATCGGTTACAAGCCGGCCTTGCTGCTCTTCAGCCTGACCGCGCCCGCTCTTTACAACTCCACGATCAAACTGTTGCTGCCGGTGCAGGCGCCAACTGCGAAGATGAATCAGCAAAGGCCGCTCCAAGCGGTGACGGCAGCAAGGCCGGTCGCATCAACTGTGACGAAATATGACGATACCGAGCCGAGAATGCAGTTGTCCAGACTGGCTGGCGGTGGTGCTGACGATGGTTTTGAGGAGGCGGTACGGCATGTGGCCGGCTATTCGGGGGTAATCTGCGCGCTGGTTATTGATCGTGACGGTCTGCTGGTCGCTCGCTTTGATCGCGGTGAAGAGGATGTTGAACGGTGGGCCGGCCTCGGTCTGAAAATCGTGGCTGATCTGGCTGACACCCTCAAGAAGGCAGGGAGTGATGATCCGGAGTGGCTGAAATTCGGTCTTGCCGGTAAACGTTTTTACCTGCTGCGGGCCGGCGATATGTGGCTGTTGTCGATCGCCACCGGCGACGATTTGGAAAAAATCAGGATGCAGCAGGCGGCATCGATGGTGAGCAAATATTATCAGCAGAAATATGAGTGTGTTTTAAGTAGCGAGATGGAGAAGAACTATGCGGGAAGTACTGTCCGAGCTTAACAAGACCTCGGGGATCACCGGCAGTATGGTGGTGGGACCTGACGGCATCACCATCGCTGCTGACCTCTCCAGCCGGTATGACAATGAGACAATCGGCGCGCTGGCCAGTTCAATCAGCGCCACGGTGTCCAAGGCCCTGGAGAAGATGCAGCAATCGTCTCTGCAACGGTTGACCATTGAGGCGGCGGATGGCAAACTGCTGGTCGCTGCCGCACCGGTCGGCTACCTGGTGGTTACCACCGAGGAGAATGTCAATCTGGGGTTGATACGACTGGAAATGAAAAACGCCGCCAGGCAGTTGTCGATCTAAGTTCAGACCTGTTTGAGGATGATTTATGGTATCAATCAACTTCGCCAATCGTGAAGTCAGTTGCAAGATTGTCTACTATGGTCCTGGCATGTCAGGCAAGACCACGAACCTCCAGTATGTGCACGACAAGGTGCCGTCCGGCAGCAAGGGTCAGTTGATCAGCCTGGCAACGGAGACCGACCGCACGCTTTACTTTGATTTCCTGCCGCTTAATATCGGCACCATCAACGGCATGGCCACTAAGTTCCAGTTGTACACGGTGCCGGGACAGGTTTTCTACAATGCAACGCGCAAACTGGTGTTGCGCGGTGTTGACGGTATAGTTTTTGTGGCTGATTCGCAGACATCAAAACGAGAAGAGAATATCGAATCACTCGGCAACCTGAAAGACAACCTTGACGAATACGGTTATGACATAAACACTTTGCCGATCGTGCTGCAATATAACAAGCGCGACCTGCCGGAGACACTCTCCCTTGAGGAGCTTCAGGCCGATCTCAACCCGCCGGGTTGGCCTTATTCTGAAGCAACGGCCACCTTTGGTGAGGGCGTTTTCGATACTCTCAAGATGATTACCAAGATAGTGCTGGCGCAGGCGGCTCAGGGAGCGGCAGCAAAAGAAGAGAACAGCGTAGACCATGATGCAATCGCTTCGATGGCACGCCGACCGGCAACAACGGTGCAAGCTGCCGCGGTAGTTGCTGCGCCTGTGGTCGAGACTCCTACCACAGCCGCTGAATCAGGGCCGGCTATCAGGGAAGCGGTAGCAACAGCTCCCCCGCCCGAACCGGCGTTGCCGGTTAACA
>JAGLUH010000330.1 GCA_023134875.1 Candidatus Zixiibacteriota bacterium | reverse complement strand
AAACAGGGGTTCTTCAACAAGCCCTGAATAGTGGGCCACCTGTCTTCAACAAGCCAACTGCGGCACTTTAGTCTTTTTCTCCTGAGTTTGTAGTTGCAATTGATAAAGAGAGCCTTATCTTGCTGGAAATGAATAAGAAAAAGGAAAGCCCGTCCAACATGGGATCTAATATGGACATTGTTTACTTTCGACCACAAAGGGAGGGTCCGGAATCGACGATTGAGAAAACGGTGTTGAGCCAGTTATCTGAACTATTCCCAGTCTCTGATCAGCTATCGTGGACTGCCGGATCTGTACCCATCGGCGCAGGCATTCCGGACATCGTGCTGATCTCCTTTAAGCCCGAAGTGTATGCACTTTGTAATGTAGATGTACCGAAGGCGCGCGTACTCGCGTATTTGCGAGCCGTACGGTGTGCTAAAGCCGAAACTATAGCCAATCGCGTCGGTCAACCTCAGGAGATTATTGTGCATTGCCTGAGTGGCATGGTCGAGATGGAGATAGTCTCACAAGCTAATAACGTGTACTCCTTGTCAACTGTGTGGAAGGATATTCTTCCTGAAATCATCACAATTGAAGCAAAGGTTTTAGACTGGCGAAGAGCGGTAGCACAGGCAGCACGAAATCGAGTTTTTGCCCACCGTTCTTTTGTAGCCTTGCCTGTCCATCTTGCAATGCGAGTATCGACGGAATCAGTGTTTCGTCTCCTAGGTATCGGCATCTTAGGAGTGACCGCACATGATGATGTTCGTGTACTCAGGGGAGCAAGGCGTTTCCGACCTCGCATATGGGATTACTATTATAGGCTGGCTGAGCTAACCGCTGAATATGTCAGGAGCAATAGATGCCATTTGTTATAGATATTGACGCAGCAAGGCGGGACTACCCGCAGTTTGCTTTCATCAAAGCTCTTACGCCTAGCGAACAGAAAGCCGCATTTCACGTGCGTGATAACGACGGCAACGACCTCTGCCTCAAGATCATCAGTCCAGACTGTGACACCGACAGAATAAAGCGCGAGATTGATGCACTGGTGTCCATATCTCATCCGAATCTAGCACGGTTGGTTGAATACACCTATTCATCAAGACCTAGTGGTCAACGACATTACATTGTTGAAGAATTCGTTGACGGCCATGACTTATCCGCAAAGTTGCAGACTGAACAGCCTTGGCAACTGCAAGATGTAGCGCAATTCTTTGCCAAGTTATGCGATGGCTTGAGCGAGCTACGAAAGCTCGAACTCGTACACCGTGATCTGAAACCGAGCAACATTCGTGTCCGAGCAGATTGGACTCCGGTAATCATCGACTTTGGACTAGTTCGTCACCTGAAGTTACCGGATATCACACAAACTATCGACGGTGCCAGGTTCGGTACACCAGCCTACTTTGCCCCAGAACAGTGCAGGGGTACAAAACATGATATTGAGCATCGTACCGACCTTTTCGCGCTTGGCATCCTAATGTATCAAAGCCTAACAGGCGCACACCCCTTCTTGAAACCCCAAATGACAGTCAAAGATCTATACGATGGCATATGCGATTCTCAAGACCACCTGAACGCACCTATCTGGGTTGGGTTGCCCTCAAGGTGGAGACTGATCGGCGAGAAACTCTTGAAGAAGGACCGAACGGATCGCCCGTATGACGCTACGCAGGTGGCTGCAGTACTGCGCAAGTTGGGAGGCATAGCATGAAGGAGGGACCATGGCACCTTTGTGGTGATCGTAGTCAGAAGATTGCTAAAGAGCTACTTCAAAAGGGCCACGGTGTCGGCGTAATAGTAAGCCCACGAGATTTGAAGCATGACCTGGCGAAGCACTATGCACAGATATATCACTCTTTGGGTGCCCACGTACTGATTGATCAGCAGTTCTACAACCCCGGATTCTCGAATAACAGGTTGGAATCGTATCCCATTAGCCCCTACCGAGCTAGTGTAACAGCTCTAAATCGGATTGCTGATCAGGAATTGAACGGCATGGAGGACAGTCTTAGGCAGATTTCCCAGGCTTTGCAGGTAGATGGCATCATCGCGCCGGCAGTCGTCTACGAAGCCGCTCGAAATGATATTGTTCAGCTAAATCGAACGTTATTTGCTGCCGCAAAGAATGTGGGCAAAGAACTTGCGTTGCCGACATACGCGACCATAGTGCTGGGTAAATCGGTTACCGGTTCCGATCAGACAGTGGAGCCTATCTTGTCACATGCCACCACTCTGGATAGCGACGGTTGGTATTACGCATTTGAGTTTAAGCGCGAGAGAATTCCATCAACCTACGATTCAATAAGAAGGTGCTGTGTAGCAGGACTCAAGCTCGCGTGCACAGGGAAACCGGTACTGCACGCCTACGCGGGTCCAATGTCGCTTCTTTCTCCCGGGTTTGGAGCCAAAGCCGTAGGGGTCGGGCACAGCCAAAACCTGTGGCGTTTTGACCGCGAACGATGGGAACCTCCGTCAGCTCAAGGAGGCGGAGGAGATGCCCCGGCTCGGTTCTTCTCTACCACTCTGTGGGGAACGATCATATATCCTGACGAGATTACTCAACTACCGGCTGCACTTCAAAACCAGCTGTACACGCCGTCGCCGTTTTCTCCGCCTGCCATCACGCGTCCCATAACAGGGTTCGACCGATGGAACGCCAACAAACATCTCCTGAGCGTGATCTGCAATGAAATCGCGCGCATTATGAGGCAGTCTACTGCGCGTGAGCGTGCACAAGCTGCGATTTCAAAACTACAGACTGCCATCAATATTCATTCTCAGATTGCTTCAACTGGTCTGACTCTGGGTGACAACACTTCAGCATACCAGCAAAATTGGCTCAACGCGATGAACAGTCTCCTAACCGACAAGCGAGAGATGTATGAATACCTCGAACTGATAACCTAATCACAGCAACTACGTGCTACTCTTGATAGGGACAGCCATGTTTAGGTAATCCATGTCAACATTTGCCAAGTTTTGTAACGATCTGATAGTGTACTGAAAGTGCTTGCGCAATTCTGGACAAGAAGTACTTGGACCGGTGGCCCACGATTTATAGTGGCAATTCCCATAAGTGCAAGGATAGCATTCGACGATTCTCTTCGCAAAGACAAACCCCGCTGGTAATAGCGGGGCTTTTATCAAGAAACAGTGTGCGAGAGAAGGTTGTTGTTCCCCTGAGTTCCCGCGCCAGAACTACCGTTTATAGACGATGATCCTGGGCCTGGCAACCTTATCGGGATACGCATCAATACCGTTGCAATAGAGATCAAACGGATAGGCAGCAACATCCACTTCATGTACCGTTAGGGTGATTTCCTCGTTTGGGTTTAGATCAAGCTCAGGTTGCCCAAAGAGACCCTGATCTGTAAACTTGATCTTCGCATTGCTTTGGGCGAGGGTGTTTTTGAATTTCACCTGGTTTCCTGGCTCTACAAATAATTCCTCCGGTGCGGCCAAACAAGGCTGATCCTTGCTCTTAACCTCTAAAATAAAAATAGTGTCCACATTCGGCGATTCTGTACCTACCATGTTCTTCAACTCCTTTCCGGTTGCGGGCTATGCTCGCATTTCTACCATTCTTGATTCACGTCTCTATAGCGATTATTCTGTCTTCCTCCAGTTACTTCATATCGCCGGAATCGTAATGAGGTTCATCGCGAGTCGTTTCAAGAAGATCATGTAACCGTGGATCGGTAAGCAGTTGTTGAAATATCGGCAGAGACTCAACGTACTTCAATTCGTAACCATGCTGCAAAGCCTCTGTCACCCAATTGAGAGCCGCGTCTCGTTTACCCAGCCACTCGTTTACAAGACCCATGGTAATCATTACTTCCACATCATTGGGGGCAATAGATATCGCTTCCTGTGCGAATGACAACGCCTTGGTGGTGTCCTTGATCGCAGCATAGTATTCAGCCAGAGCGGATAGAATCGTTAGCTCCTGTGGATGCAAATTCCTTTGCTCTTCAGCCATCTGAATAGCACGACGATAGGTGGCCAGCGACTTCTGACGCTTGCCAGCTATCCAGTAATATGCCGAAGCTAAGTTTCCCCAAACCAGATAATCGCGGTCGTTCGCTTCCAGTGCCTGCTCGCACATATAGGCAGCATCCACGTAACGGCCTTCCATATAGTGAATACTGCCAAGATTTGAATAGGCACCATAATTGGGTTCGATTTCAAGCGAACGTTCCCACATAGCGCGAGCATCTGACCACAAATCCAGATAGTAGTATAAGGCGCCCAGATTGTTCCAGGCAACGAAGCCATCGGGCTCAAGTTCCTGAACTTTCCTTGCTTGATCGAGGGCATCTTCTCGTCGCCCCTGCGTGACATAGAAGAACCCGAGATCAAGATTGCCGCTCCAATAATCTGGTTTAAGTTCCACCACTCGTCGATAAATAGACTCTGCCGAATCTAACCTACCAAGAGATTCATAAACTGTAGCCAGGCCTCGCAAAGCGCGGTGGCTAACTGAATCGAGTGTCAGGGCGTTGCCGAAATCTTCAATTGCCTGTTCGTATCTCCCGGTGCCACTGTGAACAAGACCCAGGGTGATGTATACCGGAGTCAATTGATCGTTTAACTCGACGGCATGTTGACTATTATAAATGGAAAGGTCCAAAGCCCTCTGATCCCCATAAACCTCATATTTGCGCCAGTAGGCTTCCCCCAGGCCGGCGTACGCCAGAGCGTACTGGGGATCTTTAGCGACCGCGTTTTGAAACATCACGATAGCGGTATCAATGTTTTCCACCTTTTGGAAGCGCTGCAGGTAGCCGCGTCCTTGCAGGTACAGATTGTAGGCTTCGGGAACATTAGTTCCTCCTTCCGTCAACAGGTGGAAGTCTTTCGGCTGAAGTTCCACCTCAAGCATGCGAACCAGCTTTATCATAGTCGAATCCTGCAGGGCTGAGAGACTTATCATTGAATCGTCAATAATACTGGATCGCAACTGCCGGTCGGTTTTGGTGTCGACCAGATTAAGGGTTAAGCGAACGCTGCTATCAAGGTATTGAAAACTGCCGGTTACCGCAAGAGTGGCACCGAAAGCTCTACGGGCGCCACTGGGGCTGGCGATTTCCACTTCGCGAACCTCACTCGCCGGCACAACCCAGAGTGGACCTTGATATTGCTCAAGCAGCGTCAGCTTACTGGTCAGTGTCTCCAACAAACCATCGCAAAAAGCCTGACTGGATGCAGTTCCGCCAATGTTCGTAAAAGGAAGAACAGCAAGGTGTATTGTGTTCGGTACACCGCCAAAACCGAGCCAATAAAAAACATCACGTCCCTTACCGGAGTACCATAGCATAAGCAACACCACCAGTGCAAGAGAGCCGACCAACTTGGGGTATAGTCGAATCCGACGCAATGACGTAGGTGGAACCTTACTCCAACCGCCTATCCACGGAGAATGTGTATCATGCTTGACCTGACTAAGGTCAGTCAGGAGGTCATCGATATGTTGATAACGTGTCACCGGATTCTTGTCTAATGTTTTGTCAACGATCTTCTGCAGTCCCACAGGCACATCGGCGCCTAGCGGTTCGGGAGTCTCATTTAAGATCGCATTGATGGTCGCTGCCTCGCTGCCTCGGCGAAACGGTTGCTGACCGGTGAACAGCTCATAGATAACCACTCCGAGAGAGAAGATATCAGTTCTCTGGTCTGCTTGTTTTCCTTTGAGTATCTCCGGTGCCAGGTAGCCAACCGTCCCTGCAATCGAACCTGGTTTGGTGAGCTTCTCTGACCCCTCTACCATCGCTAAACCGAAATCCAGCAATTTCGGTCTGCCATCCCGCCCAATAAGTATGTTGGCGGGCTTAATGTCTCGATGGATGATGCCTGAATGATGAGCAGCTCTCAATCCATCACAAATCTGGATCACAAAATCGACGACCTGCCCTGACGATCGTACACCGCTTTCTATACATTCCCTGGTGGATTGCCCCTCAATGTATTGCATGGCAAAGAAAGGGCGACCCTGAAACTCGCTGACCTCATGGATAGTGACGATATTGGGGTGATCGAGCTTCGCTGCCGCCTGAGCCTCCCGTGTGAACCGACTGCGGAAATCTTGATCCTGGCAAAGATATGGTGACAGAAACTTGAGGGCGACATTCCGGATAAGCCTGGTATCTTCAGCCAGATATACCTCTCCCATACCACCGGCACCGATCTTCTCGAT
>JAGLUH010000033.1 GCA_023134875.1 Candidatus Zixiibacteriota bacterium | reverse complement strand
CAAGGCGCCCATGGTTGTTCCTTCAATCGAGACAGCCACCGCCGGGATCGGTTTCTTGGTCTTCTTGTCTATCACCTTACCCCTGATCTTGCCCACCGTGCCCGCCCAGACGACTGAAGTAGCCATCAAGGCGAAAACCACCACGAAAGCAAGCCTGACTAATATCTTAGCTGTTTGCATCAATACTCCTCCTTCGGCAACATTGCCTATATCTTACAAACGAATCTATTTCCACAGGCAAATCCTGAAACCATCGACCACTGAGACTCGTAACATCTTAATTAGGCAAGCCGAAGCAAATACCCGGGGTCAGAGACCGGGATATCGCCTGCCGGCTCCCGCGGGATGCCAACCATACCGTAAGTTGGCATGCCCTATGACAAACTGTTAGATAGCACTTCAAGCCCTTCAGTGTCAAGCGAAAATTTGACCTCCTCGAGAGGGACATTTGTTTCCTCAGAACAGACTTGCGAATAGCCTGTTTGTTTAATCAAAAGCCGTTCTTTCTGGGGTTGATTTCACCAATTGATGGCCCCTCGAAAGGTCAAGAATCAGCGGTTTCCGTCAACCCGCTCAACAGCCAGAGAATTAGAGACAATAATATCTACTCCGAAATATTCTTCCCAGGCAGCCAGCAGCGTCCGCTCCACCTCCGGAAAGGCAACATCCTTTTCCAACTCTCGCTGGACGGAAGTAATGCCTGCGTTGTCCACCATAACCCCTTGCGGCCATATGTCTTGCCGGTCAGCCTGGTTCCAGTTGTCCTGTACTCGAATCGAGCCATGTTGCAAAAAGGAGTCGCCCGATCGGAACTGGGCGCTGCCGCAGATTTTTCGGCCCGCAGCCGTTACCTCGAAGGGCGAAGTCATCGTGAAGCAGGGAGCGAGGGTATCTTTCTCTCGGGCAGGCGGCTCTATCACGCCGGAAACATCGATTCCCAGTCGTTGCAAACAGAGAGTAATTGCCGAAGCGATCGACCGGTAGGTCAAACTGAGGGTGCGAAACTTGGGGTGCCAGTCGCGGCGGGCGATGATCGCATAGCAAAGATCACCTTTATGAAGAAGGGCGCGCCCACCGGTGGGACGTTTGATCAGTTCGTAACCATGTCGGGTCAACTCGGCCAGGTTGACAACCTCTTCAGCAATCTGATTCACTCCCAGGCTAACTGTCGGGTTCTCCCAGCGGTAGAAACGCAGCAGCGGCCGCTCCACCGCTTGATCCCGTACTAACTCAAACAGCCTTCTATCCTCCGACATGTTGAATGCACCGGAGAACGAACCACTGCCCAGGTAATCCCAGGAATCAGAGTTGGCGTTATCACAGTTGTCGACATCACTTCCACCCACTCGCTGATATCGCTTTGCCATAGGCACAATTTAACGAAAAGCTACCGGGCAAGCAACCTCATGCGGGCCGCGAATATCAACTTCCCCCTTTTTTCTCTTGACAGTATAGTGAGGTTAACATAACTTGACAACAATCTGATCTGACCGATCAAGATGTACTACTGATTTTGCATAGTCGGCATGACTTACGCCAGTCTGTGCAAGAAACGATCGGTGAGATTATTACACAATTGGAGAGCGGTAACGTCTCTACAGGAGAAGAATGTATCCTCTTAGATCAGCAGCTTTGATCGTCGTCCTGTTAGTCCTCACCGGTCTGCCGCTTGCAGCTCAGTCTGACATTCCCATTGACTCAGCGGTAGTTGATTCCGCCACCGTTGACTCAGTTGCACCTTTTCCACCCCTGCCACCGACGAATCTTGAAGCTGTCGATGTCGCCAACGATGCTGGTGGCGCTCTATCTCTATCATGGACGCTTTCGCCGGACGACGCCTCCCTCGTTACCAAGTACCTGATCCTGCGCTCAAGCGGGGATGGGGCGCCTTTTGCGATCATAGGGGAGACAACTCAGAGTCAAAATAACTTCACCGATAATAACGCCGGCGAAAATAAGGATTTCTATTATAGGGTGGTCGCCCACGGTGAGGGTGATGTCGACACCCTCAAACTGACCTCACAAGCGAATACTTCAGCAGTAGTCGGGCCGACACACTCAACGGCACAGTGGTTCCATTGGGGCCGACTTAACGTGCTCATTGGCCTGATAGCTGTCTGCGCGGCTATTCTCGCCTATATTAATGTGGCGAAGTCGGGCAAGGAACTCTACATAAGGAAGATCGCCGGAATTGAGGCGGTGGAGGATGCCATCGGCCGCGCCACCGAGATGGGACGCAAGATATTCTATATTCCCGGTATCATGGACATGGATGATATGCAAACGATTGCCTCAATCCCAATTCTGGGGCGGGTAGCCGAGATTGCGGCGCGCAATGAGACCTTTCTGGATGTACCGGTAAGTCGTTCCCTGGTGATGGTCACCGCCCGTGAGGCGGTACGGGACGGCTACGCCAGGGCCGGGCGTCCTGATGCCTTCAATGAAGACCAGGTTCACTACCTTACTGATGATCAGTTCGGCTACGCCGCCGCTATCGACGGTATGGTGGTGCGTGAGAAACCGGCCACGATCTTCTATATGGGCGCCTTCTTTGCAGAGTCGCTTATCCTGGCGGAGACCGGCAATGCCGCCGGCGCTATCCAGATCGCCGGCACGGCGATGCCATCACAGTTGCCTTTCTTTGTCACCGCCTGCGACTATACCCTGATCGGCGAGGAACTGTTTGCCGCCAGCGCCTATCTTTCCCGCGAGCCGAAACTGCTCGGTTCGTTGAAAGGACAGGATTTCGGCAAGGGACTGGCGTTGTTGGCGATTGTCCTGGGTATCATCCTGGAACTGCTCGATCAGGCCTATGACCTGGGTATCGGATTCCTGCGAATTCTGTCAATTGAGTGAGTGAGAATAACAGCTTAAGATGAAGCGAGAAATACCCCTTATAATCACTTTCATTGCCGGAACTGTTTTTGTCGTTGCCTACTTTGTTCCGCATTCTCCTTTTAACAGAGCCGAAAGCCTGTTCAACGACTGGTTTGCCATTCTCGCCGCCTTTGCTATCTGGCTCGGTGCTCTCAACCTGCTGAAAATCTGCGCGCTGAAAGTATCCCGGAGAAGCAAGGACTGGTATCTGGGGTTTGTTATTATCGTTGGCTTTTTCGTCACGGTAGCGGTGGGTGCCTATGACGGCGTGGTCGGGCTCTCCAATGTACCAGCGACCGCCTTTCGAGACCCCGGCACCAATTTCGATTGGATTTACCGGAATGTCTATACGCCCTTGTCGGCGACGATGTTTGCCATGCTTGCGTTCTTTGTGGCCTCGGCGTCATACCGCGCCTTTCGCGCCCGTAATTTCCAGGCAACCCTGCTGCTCCTGGCAGGATTCCTGGTGATGCTGGGGCGGGTTCCGGTTGGCGATCTCATTACCGGTTTTCTGCCGCCGGCTTATCAAATGTCGCAGTGGGCGACCTGGATTATGGATTTCCCGCAAACCGCCGGCCAGCGTGCCATCATGATCGGCATTGCCCTGGGCATTATCTCCACCAGTTTGCGGGTGATCCTCGGTATTGAACGTTCACGGCTGGAAGGCGAATAGAGATGAAGAAGCTGATTGCACCGGTCATCATCGTCGTAGTTATCCTGCTGCTTTATTTCGTCGTTCCCAAACCGTTGGAGTTTTCACCGGTCACGTCTACCATTATCCTCTCGCTCATCGGCCTGGCTTTGGTGGCGATGCTGATTCTGACTATCGCCGGCAAGATGATTGGCCGACGGACGGTTTTCATCTTTATTGCGGTTGCGCTCACCTTGCCCTTCATGATGAATTTCAAGATGCCGATTCGGATTACCCCGGAAGTGCAAAGTCTGTATGATGCCCTCGAGCAACTACCTGCCGGCTCCAAGGTTTTGGCCGCTTATGATTTCGACCCGCCGTCAGCGCCGGAACTGCAGCCGATGGCGGATGCCTTCATGACCTACGCTTTCAAGAAAGACCTGAGAGTTATCATCATGGGGCTCTGGCCCCAGGGGCCGCAGCAGGCGCAGTTGTCTATCGAAGCGGCGCTTGAGGATAAGGAAGTGGCGGCCAAAAATCTGCAATATGGCGTTGACTACGTCAATCTCGGCTTCCAGGCCGGCAACGAATTTGTAATTCAACGGATGGGGTCGGCGTTTCGGGGCATGTTCGCGCGCGATTCCAAGGATACCCCCTATGATGATATTCCCCTGCTGAAAGGTGTAGAAAATTTCAGCAATATTGATTTCGTCATGAATTTCTCCGCCGGAAAACCGGGTACGCAAGAATGGGTTCAGATTGCTGTTGACCGGTTTGGTGTCACATTAGGAGCCGGCAATACGGCGGTGCAGGCACCGGGTATGTATCCTTTTCTTAAGGGAGGGCAACTCGTCGGTCTGCTGGGCGGAATGAGCGGAGGCGCTGAGTTCGAGTTGGTTACCGGAGAACCGGGCAAAGCCGCTGGCTTTATGCTGTCGCAGTCCTGCGCACACGTCGTTGTTATCGCTTTTATCCTGATCGGCAACGTTGCCATGTTGCTGGCCCGGAAGAAGAAGTAACCTAATAAGCGGAAGGTTTTTTAAGGAGCAATTATGGGAGAGTCGGTTATCGGAGCCTGGATCGCAGCGTTTCTGACGCTGGGTATTCTGACCTTCCTGTATAAAGATAACGTCATTTACAAAATCAGTGAGGCTATCTTTATCGGTGTCTCCGCCGGTTACTGGTTTATCACCCTCTTCTGGGATAATCTCTACCGTAAGTTCTGGGTGGTTGGCATTGAAGGAGGCCAATGGGAGCTGTGGGGTGGGATCATTCTCGGCGTCATGATGCTTTGCCGTTTGTCGCGCAAGATCGGCTGGATTGCCCGTTGGCCGATGTCTTTCATCATTGGTGCCGTCGCCGGACTCTATATGATGCTCTATTTTACCTCGAATGCCATGGTCCAGATCAGGTCTACGATCAGCAACCTTACGGAATCGGTGAATGTCGGCGACCCCTATTATATCATCGGTAACATCGTTGTGGCAGCCGGCACCTTTTCCGGACTGGTTTATTTCTACTTCTCCAAGGAGCACAAAGGCGTTTTTGGCGCCACCGCCAAAGTCGGTATCTGGTTCATCATGGTCACATTCGGCGCCGCTTTTGGCTACACGGTCATGAGCCGTATGTCGCTCCTTATCGGTAGAATCGATTTTCTTCTCTCCGACTGGCTGAAGTTAATCTCTTGATCGATGTTAACCAACCAGGATCATTCTTTTAGTAAATCCCACCCTTGTCATATTATAGTAATCATCCTCAGCTTTGTTTTCAGCGGCTTTGGCGCATCCGCCCAGGCCGAAGACACGGCTACCGTAGCAACATACAGCAGTGATATCTCACCAGCGGTTGATTTGCCGCCAATTACCCTCTTGGCAGTGGATACTGACAATGACAACGGTGGTTCGATAACCATAAGCTGGGATGATGCCGGCTACAGCGAACTGCCACAGTTCCGCGGCTACGAAATCCTAAGACGATCAATACAAGCCAATGCTCCCGTCCTAGTAGGAACCGCACCACACGGCTCAAGCAGCCTTGTAGACAAAAGCGTATCTGATGACACCACCTATGTATATTACGTTGCCGCTACCGTGGGGGAGGAGAGATTTGTCTCCGATTCTTCCTCTCATGTTCAATCGACCTGGCAAATCTACAATACAACCCTGACACCGCTGCTGATTGCCCTGATTATCGTCGGCGGTTCCGTTATCTTTTTCATTGAGACGGCAAAACGGGGCCGGAAGCTTTTCCTGCGTAAAATCGCCGGCCTGGAGGCGGTTAACGAGGCGGTAGGCCGGGCGACGGAGATGGGACGGCCGATTCTCTTTGTCGCCGGTATCGCTGACATAGATGATGTGCAGACGATTGCCGGTTTGACTATTCTGGGACGGCTCGGCCGGACGATCGCCGAATACGACACCAAGATAACCATGCCCACCCGCACGTCACTGGTGATGACGGCGGGACGGGAAACCTTGCGTGAAGCATACATGGCTGCCGGTCGGCCGGACGCTTACAGTGATGATATGGTCTTCTATGTCAGCGATGAACAGTTTGGCTTTGCCGCCGCTGTTGACGGCATCCTGGTGCGTGACAAACCGGCCGCCTGTTTTTATCTCGGCACTTTCCACGCCGAGTCGCTGATCATGGCGGAAACCGGCAATCTTATCGGCGCCATCCAGATTGCCGGTACGGCGCAGCCGGCACAGTTACCTTTCTTTGTCGCCGCCTGCGACTACACCCTGATCGGTGAGGAACTCTTTGCCGCTTCCGCCTACCTTTCCGAAGAGCCGCGCCAGTTGGGTTCGCTTAAAGGGCAGGATGTCGGCAAGGCGGTGGCGATGATGTTGATTCTGGCCGGTGTACTGATTATGACGCTGGCGTCAATGTGGGAGTTGGACACGATGAATCAGTTACAGCAGCTCATGCGCGACCTGTTCTCGCTCAACTAAGAAGGCAGCCGAATGAAACGTCAGATACCAATGATGATCCTCTCGACGATCGGGACCATATTTGTCCTGGCCTATTTCAGCCCCGGCCTGGAGGAACTGGAAAAAGGCGGCTCCATCTTTTTTGATGTCGTCGCCTGTTTCGCCTTCTTCCTCGGCGGCAGCAACCTGGTTCGCGTTCATATCCAGAAAATCGCCAGACATAACCCGGGTTGGGGCTACTCCATCGTGACTCTGTTTGGTTTCGGCCTGATGTTGTTTATCGGCCTGTTCAAGCTGGGTAACCCGCTGGGTATCGCCGGAGCGCCGACCGAACCCGGCTCCTGGTTTCAGATTATATTCCAGTATTGTGTGGCGCCGTTATCGGCGACGATGTATTCCCTTCTGGCTTTCTTCGTGGCGTCGGCGTCGTACCGCGCCTTTCGCGCCAAGAACACCGAGGCAACCATCCTGTTGGTGGCGGCCTTTATCATCCTGCTGGGACGTACCCAACTGGGACTGGTGATGACCTCATGGGTGCCCGACTGGCTCTCAATAGCCCAGATTCCCAACCTGGCGGTCTTTATCATGACCTCGCCCAATCTGGCGGGGCAGCGGGCTATCATGATCGGTATCGCTCTGGGCGTGGTTTCCATGTCGCTTCGTTTGATTTTGGGTATCGAACGAAGCTATCTCGGATCGGATAGTTGAGATGAGTGTCGGCCTGATTACTTCCGTAGTCTTCATCGGCGGCGGCGTTCTCTGGATATTGGTGCAATCAGTCAAGGGGCGCGATGTCGACCGACGCTGGATTTTTCTTTTTATTGGCTCCACGGTGGCGCTGGCGTTGTTGTTTCATATCAGGTTCGGCGAGAAGGCGACGCCAATTGTCAAGGCGGCTTTCAACCAGATCGAAAACCTTCCTGAAGGCGCCAGTGTTCTGATCGCTTTCGACTATGATCCCGCCATGGAACCGGAAGTCGGCCCGATGGCAGACTGCTTCATTCGCCACACTCTCGCCCGCAAGCACAAACTCTTCCTGATGACTCTCTGGGCGACCGGTCAGGCGCTGATGACCAACACCGTAGAGGACGTGCTCAAACCGGAATTTCCCGAAGCCGAGTATGGAACCGACTATGTCAACCTGGGTTACAAAGTCGGCGGTTTCGGCGTTATCAATGTAGTGCTGTCCGATTTCCGCGCGATGTATCCCACCGATGCCCACGGCACCCTGCTTGATTCGCTACCAATGTTCAACAAGGTCAGATCACTACGAGATATCGACCTGATTATTTCGATCGGTGGCGGCACTCCGGGGGTCAAGGAATGGGTGCTGTTTGCCGGTAACCGCGGGAATATTCCCATCGTCGGCGGCACGGCAGCGGTAGTAGCGCCCCTTCTCTATCCTTACTATCCCCGACAGCTTGTCGGTCTCCTGGGAGGCACAAAGGGGGCGGCGGAATACGAATCGGAACTAACCGGTAATTATGATCGCTTCAAGGATATGGATACACCCGCACTGCGAATGATGGGGCCGCAAACGATGGCGCACGTGGTTGTCATGGCGTTTATTATAATCGGTAATATCGCCTATTTCCGCTCACGGAAACGCGAGGGCAAGTAATGGCAACCGGCAATGGGAACAGGAAGTCACCCAGCAATGCTGTCAAGATAATCCTTGTCATCGTGGCTGTCGTCTTTCTGATTAGCTGGATTTCCAAGGCTACTACTGGTATGGCCGACTCAACTTGGTTAAACATCCGCGATGGTTTCCTGATTACCTTTGCCGCCTTTCTGACCTTATCGATTTTCTCGTTTCTCTATAATGACAATCCTTTCTATAAGTTTGCCGAGCATCTTTATGTTGGCGTTTCCGCCGCCTACTGGATGTGCCTCGGTTTCTGGAGCATTATTGTCGGCAACTTCGTACCCCATGCCTCCAAAACGTTGTCGACATTCTTCAAGGTTCCTTTCCAGGAGTATTCCTGGTTCTATTATGTTGCTTTCGCATTTGGTGTAATCCTGCTGATGCGACTCTTACCCAAAGCCGGCTGGATAGCGCGCTGGCCTTTGGCTGTCATTATCGGCACCACCGCCGGCTTCAATCTATCACGTTATCTGCATTCCGATTTTATGTCTCAGGTGGGAAACACTTTTCAGCCCCTCTTCGTCGACTGGCAGGGAGCGGGGCATTTCTTTAGCAACTTGTCGCTAGCTGCCGATGGGCAGCTCGTAATGAGCGCCGGCAACTGGATTGTGGTGGTGGGCGTCCTCTGCGGCCTGGTTTATTTCTTCTTCTCCAAGGAACATAAGGGCATGTTTGGCGCCGCCTCGCGGCTGGGTATCTGGATTCTGATGATTACTTTCGGCGCCTCATTCGGCTACACGGTGATGGGGCGTATTTCGCTGTTGGTCGGCAGAATTACCTTTCTATTCGATGACTGGTTAAGTATACTATAGCTGAACATATAAATCGTGTGAGGTGCAATGAGAAAGTTGGCTTTGATTTGCGTTGTTATGGTGCTGGCGTTTCTGCCGCCCCCTCTTCTGGGTGAGGTGGATTCCGCTCTACTCCAGGACAGCGTGACGGTTGATCTGCCGGAACCACCCGCTCCACCCGGCAACGTTACGGCGACGGACAATCCCAACGATAATGGTCGAGCGATCAGGGTCACTTGGGAATTGTCTGCTGATGACACCACCGGGATGAAGAATGTTATCGGCTACCGCATCAACCGCGCGGAAGCCAGAGATGCCGCCGACTCCCTGTGGACAGAAGCGAGCGACATTCTGCCGTCAGGGACGACCGAGTTCATTCACAGCGGTGACGGCGAAGAGGATGGCCCCGACTACTTCGCCAAGAATTATGATTTCTACTACCGAGTGCATGCTTTGACCGCTGACACTTTCAGTGTTTCAGCCGTCGTCGGGCCGGTGCAGGCAAAAGATAACTGGTACAACACCGGCGTAACCTTTGTTCTGCTGTTCGTTGCCCTCTTCATCATTCTGACGGTGACATTCGTACGCATAGCGCGGAAAGGCAAGGAGCTTTACATCAGGCCGCTGGCAGGGATTGAAGCGGTCGATGAGGCGATTGGCCGCGCCACCGAGATGGGTAAACCCACTCTCTATATTCTTGGCCTGGGCAGCGCCGCCGATATCGCCACGATCGCTTCTTTTGCTATCTTAAGTCGTGTGGCCAAGAAAGTAGCCGAGTACCAGACACCGCTGCTGGTTCCCTGTTACGAGCCTTTTGTGATGACCGTGGCGCAGGACACAGTGAGAGCAGCTTATATGGACGCCGGTCGTCCTGATGATTATGATGAAGACTCGGTCTATTTCGTCACCAGCTCGCAGTTCGCCTATGTCGCCGGTGTGATGGGTACCATGATACGGGAAAAGCCTGCTACCAACTTCTACCTGGGGATGTTCCATGCGGAATCGCTGCTGCTGGCCGAGACCGGAGCGATGATTGGATCGATTCAGATTGCGGGAACGGATCAGATTGCGCAGTTGCCCTTCTTTGTGGTTGCCTGCGACTACACCTTGATCGGTGAGGAGCTGTATGCCGCCAGCGTTTACCTAAGCCGCGAACCGGTGCTGCTCGGGACGATCAAGGCGCAGGACTGGGCGAAAGCGGTGGTAGTCGGCACTATTCTTGCCGGTTTGTTGGCGCGTCTGCTCGTTGATCTCGATTTCATCAAGACGGTTTTCGAAGTGAGCGTCTAAAGGAGAATGTGAATGAAACGACAACTTCCACTTATGTTGGTTTTCCTGCTCGGCGCCTTCATGATAATCCAGTACTTCGTTCCCGCGCAGGCGTCACTTGACGCCTACGAGTTCATCCTCGACTGGATGATTATCATCGGTATCTTTGCCATGGCGCTGGGTATCTGGTCTTTAATGAGGGTCAGTTGGCACAAGATAAAACGCCGCAGCCATGACTGGCAGTATGCAGCTTTAACCCTGGCCGGGTTATTTATCATGGTACTGTTTGGGTTCGAGCCGATTGGTGGCGGTCTCAAAAGCTACCTGTGGTTGCAGTTCTATGAATTCGTCATGGTGCCGGTACTGGCGACGATCTTCAGCCTGCTCGCCTTCTTCATGGCGTCGGCAGCCTATCGTGCCTTCCGCGCGCGATCACTGCTGGCGGCTGTCTTGCTGGGCTCAGCGATGGTCTTAATGTTTAGAGTACTGCCGTTGGGGCCGCTGTCGGATCCAATCAACGAGTTGGCCGGCTGGATTCTCGTGGTTCCCAACCTGGCCGCCAAACGGGCAATCCTGATTGGCGTGGGTCTGGGAATGGTCGCCACCTCTCTGAAGGTGATACTGGGAATTGAACGCTCATACCTGGGCCGGGATTAGAGGGGAGGCAAGTAAATGACTTTTCATGAACGAATGATTACACTGGATCGGCGCTGGATCTTTCTAACCTTGGCTGTTTTTGTCATCATCCCATTCTTCCTCGAGTTCGACATTCCCGTCACAGTTTCCAAGGAGGTGCGCGACATCTACGACTTCATCGAAGGACTGGAGGCCGGCGATTACATCCTGGTGGGGATCGACTATGACCCTAATGCGATGGCGGAATTGCACCCGATGTCTTACGCCATCATCAAGCAGTGCTTTGCCAAGAAACTGAAAGTGATAACTCTCACGCTATCGCAGTATGGCGCCGGCATGGCGGAACAGGTGGTACGCGATGTCGCCGACTCCACCCGCATCTATCACGGTTTCGAGCCGGTATACGGCGAAGACTATGTCTTTCTGGGGTACCGTCCCTATTACGCCTTCGTGATCCTCGGTATGGGACGTGATTTCCGCATTCCCTTTCCCCAAGACTACTACGGAACAGATCTCGATTCTCTGCCGATGATGCGGGGCATACGGAACTACGATCAGGTCGAATGCGTTATTGATATGAACGGCGGTACCGTAGCCGATGCCTGGGTATCCTACGGTAATGGACGGTACAATGTCAAACTGGCGTTTGGCCTGACCGGCGTGATGGCGGCCGATTTCTACCCGTTCTACCAGTCAGGTCAGATTTTCGGCTTGATGGGCGGTATGAAGGGTGCCGCCGAATACGAACAACTGGTTGACAAACCGGGGCCGGCGAAAGAAGCAATGAAAATGCAGGTTTTTGCTCACATTGTTATCATCGTCTTCATTGGCATGGCCAATATAGGTTTCTTCCTCGGTCGACGCTCCCGGACTAAAGCAGGGGAGGTGCTCTAATGGAAACAGCGGCTTTTGATGTCGAAGTCTTCCTCTGGATGACGCTGGGGGCGGCTTTCACCCTTTTTACGCTGTCATTTCTGTATAAGGACAACCCCCTCTACAAGATCGCCGAACATACAGTGGTCGGCGTTTCCGCCGGATATTTCCTGGTCATTCTCTACTACAACGGGCTGCGCCCCAACCTGCTCAACCACCTGTTTGTTCCTGAAACCTGGACACCCAAGTTCGACGAATTGTGGTACCTTGTCCCCTTGTTCCTGGGTATGGCAATGTGGACCCGCTTCTCCAGGAAATGGGCCTGGGTCAGCCGTTACCCGATCGCCTGCTACTTCGGCATCGCCACCGGCGTTGCCATTCCCAATGAAATGAAGAATCGGGTTGTCGAGCAAATCAACGGCACCGTGCTGCGAGTCGGATTTGAATTCTCGCAGTCTGGTTTCCTGGGGGTACCGCAGGGCATCTGGGATATCGTCCTGGTGATTCTGGTGTTAGCTTCCCTGGTATATTTCTTCTTTTCCAAGGAACATAAAGGCTGGTTTGGCGGTATTGCTAAGGTAGGGATATACACGTTGATGATCGGTTTCGGCGCGTCGTTCGGGTATACCGTGATGGCGCGTGTCTCTCTGTTCATTCAACGTATGCAATACTTGAGAGACTGGTTGGACATGATCTAAGAGCGAGAGATCGCGGTACAGCATGCTGCCGTACCGCGATCTCTCCTGCGAAACCCATTATGAAATAGCACATTACGGGAGGCTTGGTTTTTTCAGAAGTTCGCTCTTTTTCTGAAAAAATCTGTTGACAACGTAACCTTAACGAAATAAATTCGTTACGGATGGAGATTTAATTTCTCCCATGTCGCTGGTGTGTTGTTGTGGTTCGTAGGGTCACTTGACAAACCTGGTTGCCAGGGAAGGCGGGGATGGTGGAAATTGCACTAACCAAGAAAAGGCGCAAGAAAAAGGATTCCCTTTCTCCGGAAGAGGCCAAGAGGAGAAGGCGAGAGTATCAGCGCCAGTACTACCTCGCTCACCGCGAGAAGGCGAAGGAATACCAGAGACAGTACAATCTTCTGCACAAGAAGAAGCAACGGCTTCCCGGGGCCAAGGGTAGAAATGCACTCGATTTCGTGCGTGAACCGGCCAAGATGACCTACAACACGCATGATATCATGCATGCTCCGGCTGAGAAAACTCTCAAGATATTGCAGAAGATTATCTCTGGCGAGAAAATGTTCACCATGTGATGGTGAATTGATGGTAAATTAGCCTTAAGTGCTGCAGGTTGATTCTGTCCGGAAGAATCTCTGCGGCACTTATGCTTTTAGAACGCCGGCATTGTGTCGACTTTGTGTAAGGATAAGTAATTCTATCTAACATAGGCAGGAGTTGGAAGTGGTAGAAAGAAAAAAGGCAATCCCGACTGCCGGTCGCGGGAAGGCAAAGGCTGCCAG
>JAGLUH010000329.1 GCA_023134875.1 Candidatus Zixiibacteriota bacterium | reverse complement strand
ATAGACTTCAGCGGCGGGATTATTCTAGTACCGATTACTTTCCACGGCGGAGATGGGGGTTTCGATAGTCTGGTGATTGTAGGTGGGAGCTTTTCCGAGGCAAGTTACAGTGCCAGCGGCCCCGATAGTGGGAGAATCATACTCGACGGCACGATCATCGATTATACGGGCCTGGAGCCTATTACAGACGATAACATCGTGGACGACCGGGTCTTCATGATCAATACCTCAGGCGTTGATCAGCAGATTCGTATAGGTGATGACAGCGACCCTAACAACGGGTACTCCACCATCGACAGCAACGGCACCGGCGGATTTGAGAGTATAACATTTCTGAATCCCGCCAATTCACTGACAGTCTATTCAGGGGATGGGAATGATACAATTATCCTCGATACCCCTGATAACGGCTTTGCTGCTCCCATAATTATCGACGGCCAAGCCGGAGATGACACCCTTATCGGGCCCGACGGCTCCAGCACCTGGAATATCACGGGAGAGAATGCCGGTACACTAAACGATCAAATCTTTATCGATATCGAAAACTTGATCGGCGCAGCGGACAACGAGGATACATTTGTCTTTAAAGCTGCCGGCAGCATCAGTGGCGTCGTTGAGGGCGGCGATGGCGGTTTCGACATCATCGTGCTCGATGAAGGCGGTTTCGACACCATTACTTACAACTTCGCTGGTCCCGATTCAGGCTCCATCATACGGGATAGCGACGTTATCACGTATTCGGGGTTCGAGCCACTCTCAACAGTTCCAGACTCGATTGGTCCAAATCCTACTGATGTCATTCTTAATTACAACGTTAGTGTTGAACAAACGCTTACTATTCAGGCCGGGCCCCCTGGTCAAACCACCGTCCAAAGCAATGCGGCAGAGGTTGCCACCTTTAATAATCCTTCCGCATCTCTCACGATCAATGCTGGCAGCGCCGCTGACATCATCGTCATCGAAAGTCTGGATGACGGTTTTGGAGCGGCATTAATCATCAGTGGCCAGGATGGAATTGACACCCTGGTTGGACCCAATGCGCCGAATACATGGGCGATCACGGGAACAAACGCCGGTGACCTCACCAGCAGCCTGGCCAACTTGACCAATATCTCCGTCACCGCCAGCTTCACGGAGGTCGAGAATCTCACCGGCGGCAGCGATACCGACTCCTTTACTTTCGGTGAGGACGGCGGCGTGACGGGCACAATCGATGATGGCGCCGGCACAGTCGAACTCACACTGGGTGGTTTTGTTACACTGAGCGGCAACTATTCCTTCGTAAAGAGCAGTAAAACGTTTATTTTGAATAACGGCGATTCCGTAACGGCAGACTTCCTGACCGTGGGCGCCAGCAGCGGCACCGTGTTCGCGGGTGTCGGAGGCGATACCACCAATCCGATAGGGTTCAATGCTAACCTCGACGAATTCGCCTTGGCAATCATCACCGAACTGGGCGGCAGTAACCGCGCCTGGCATGCTGTGACCGGGACCCTCAGCAGTGTCTCCTTCTCGGGGATCGATGGTCTTACGATTGAAGCCACCAGCTTTGTACTCAACGTCAACACCGCCGCAGGTGACGGGACGGTGGTGGACTTCAACGCCGGCGGCAGT
>JAGLUH010000328.1 GCA_023134875.1 Candidatus Zixiibacteriota bacterium | reverse complement strand
AAGGCCGATTATCAGGGAGCCGCAGAAGAGAAGGATATTCCAGATGGCGCTCGATGGCGGTAGTACGAGGGGGAAAGAGAACTCGGTGGACGAGGAACGCGACACTTTCTTCCATTTGGTCTCACCGATGATTTGCGCCTCCGGCGAAATATCCGCCCGGCAGTGTGATTTGTATTTCAGGTCACCTTCGATAACTGCCTCGTGAGTAATCCTGATTTCCTCAGCTTCGATTTCAACATCGCCCGCGATTTTGCCCGATATGGTGACAGTCTCACCGTAGAGATGGCAGTTTCTTTCTATTTGGCCGTTGACAATTATCTCGTATCCAAACAAAGCGCAATCGCGCATCAGCAGCGCGTCAGTAGTGACATGCACCTCCTGGGCGAAGGCAGTAAGGTCTCCCGCGACCGTCGATTTGACCGTTACATAGCGACCGAAGCTTCGTACCGACCGGCGCACCTCACCACTGACGGTGACGCGCTCGCCGGCCGCCAGCAGGTTGCCGTCGATGGTGCCGTTGCAGGTGATCGTGTTGCCAGCGGTGATAATGTCGCCATGCACGAAGCCGTCGAAATTGACAATACCCCCGAGCAGAAAGAGATCGTCATCGAAATCGCCGGAAAGATAAATCTCATCACCAGTGCGGATGTCGTAGGCTGTTAGCGGCGCTACCAGGAGCAAGGCCGTCATCGCCCCGAATGCTGCGGTCAGGAAAACATTTCTCATAATTACATATCCTGTTATATTTGGTCCTACTATTGAGATACGATGAAATCGATCTCGAGTTCACCGGAGATTATCGGTTGACAACTCCGTTTAGGAGTATCAATATACTCTCCACATGGCAAGATAAAACATGAGATGACATGAACATACTGCTGCTGCTCATTTGGGTTGTTTCTTCTTTTCTTCAGGCATATTAAACGCACCAATGTATGATGGATAACATGACCAGAGAAGAGCGACGCCAACCCGTCTATCTATTCCTGCTGGCGCTGGCGATCAATGGAATCGCACTGGCGCTGTCGCAGAACTACCTTGACGGCGACGCCCATACCCGCACCTACATGGCGCTGCAATGGCTGAAATCTCCCTTTTTCATTTATCAGCCCAATGAGATCACCTGGGTCTTCGGCCCGCTACATTGCTACCTGAATGCGCTGATTCTGTCGGTCTGGAACAATCCGACGCTGGCGCCGCGCCTCTTATCATTAGTGCTGACAACGCTGACAATCTTCCCCTTCTATCACTCGGTCAGAATCGTTTTTAGCAGGCGGGAAGCATTTTACACGACCTTGCTCTTCTGTTTCTACACCCTTTTTATCCATCCGGCGGCAATTGCTGTCGGCGAAGGAATCAACCTTCTCCTTGTCTTTCTTTCTATCTGGCTGTTTCTGCGCTGCCGGGAAAGCGGCAACCGGCGAGATTTATTTCTCTGCGCTCTGACGCTGATGCTGGCATCGGCAATGCGGTATGAAAGCTGGCTGCTGCCGCCCTTCTTCGTGCTGCTGTTTCTGTTTCATCGTTACGCAAGGGCTGCTGATATGCGGACGCTGCCGTTCCTGCATCTTGGCGCCTTTGCCCTGCTCAGTCATGCTTTCATTCTGATGTGGATGATCTCCTGCTGGGCAACCTGGGGCGACCCTGTCTATTTCCTGCACTATTCCGGAAATCTCGATATGCCGGTAATCGCCGCCAAAATTGAACAGTCTGGTATACTCAAACTCATGCTTTACAACCTGGCCTTTCTGCCGGCGGTGATGCTGCTCAGTTTTCCGGTAACCA
>JAGLUH010000327.1 GCA_023134875.1 Candidatus Zixiibacteriota bacterium | reverse complement strand
ATCCATATCGTTCAGGGCGAACGCCCGATGGCCGGCGACAATAAATCCTTAGGACGCTTTATCTTGGACGGTATCCCCCCAGCGCCACGTGGTGTCCCACAAGTCGAAGTGACCTTTGATACTGATGCGAACGGGATATTGAAGGTGACTGCCGTTGACAAAGCAACGGGACGCAGCCAGGATATTACCATCACTGCCTCATCAGGCTTATCAGATGATGAAGTAGAAAGCATGCGTAAGGCGGCTGAAGAACACGCTGATGAAGACCTGAATAAGAAGGAATTGATCGAAGCTCGCAACGCGGCAGATAACTCGGCTTATGCAGCGGAAAAAGCACTGCGAGATCTCGGCGATAAGGTGCCCGCCGATGTCAAGACGAAAGTTGAAGATCAAGTAGCCAAGGTGCGCGGTGTACTGGATAGTGGAGACGTCGAGACACTCCAACGAGAAACCGAAGCCCTCAACCAGGTTATCCAGGAAATTGGCGCTAGTGCTTACCAGCAAGAGGAACCGCAGGCACAAGCGCCCGAAGCTGATGACAGCGATGAATCAGAGACTGGTTCGGACGAAGAAGAAGTCGTAGATGGTGAGTTCCGGAATGTCTGATGCTGGCACCCGCCCAGGAATATGTATACCTAAGCTCCTAGTCGGGGTTGATGCTCCTGCGGATCGATAATGACGCAACGTGATTACTACGAAGTTCTTGGCCTAGCTCGGAATGCCTCCAACGATGAAATAAAAGGGGCATTCCGGCGTCTTGCGCGCCAGTATCACCCCGATGTGAATAAAGACCCGGATGCGGAGGAGCTCTTTAAAGAGATGAATGAAGCTTACGCCGTCCTGTCTGACGCAGATAGACGAGCGGCTTACGACCGCTTTGGACATGCCGGCGTGAAGGGCGCAGGTGGAGCAGCCGATTTCACTGTAGATTTTACCGATTTCGCTGACATCTTCGGAGACCTATTCGGGTTTGGAGGATTTGGCCGTTCAGGCAGGAGGTCGCGCAATGTCCCCCGTCGAGGTGCTGACCTGCAGTACCGCGTCGATTTAACATTTGAAGAGGCCGTTTTCGGGGTTGAGAAGGATATTGAGATCACTCGCGATGAGGTCTGCAAGAACTGCAGTGGCAGTGGTGCTGAACCAGGCACTTCTCCAGAACGCTGTTCTGCCTGCAACGGCGCGGGTGAGGTCCGCCAGGTCAGGCAAACCCTGTTGGGGTCAATGGTCCAGGTAGCCACCTGCCCAACCTGCAACGGGCAGGGTGAAACTATCTCGACCCCTTGCCTTACTTGCAAAGGTAGGGGATTAGAAAGAAAGGTTCGCAAAAAAGGTGTGAGTATCCCCGGCGGTGTTGATACAGGCACTCAAATCAGGCTGGCCGGTGAAGGTCAACCGGGTTTAAACGGTGGACCACATGGCAACCTTTATATCGCGATCAATGTCAAGTCTCACAAGTATTTCAAGCGCCGTGAAAACAATATTTTGTTGGACATCGACGTCAATATTGCTCAGGCGACCCTGGGGGCGGAAGTCGATGTTCCGACGGT
>JAGLUH010000326.1 GCA_023134875.1 Candidatus Zixiibacteriota bacterium | reverse complement strand
AAGGCGACGGCAAGCAGAGCCATGCCCACGTCGATAGGATTCCTTGGCAATGCACAGATTCCGGCAGTGGCTGCACTCGCATGGAAAACTCTAATCAGCAAATAATTGCTCCTGAACCCTCCGCACATCCGCCGCACTTGCCTTTGATAACTTTCTTTGACTTCGCGCCTCTATCTTTCGCAACAGGATGTCGATTTCGTCATGGTCGCTTGTTTCGCCAAGAACCTGTAACCGGACCACCACAAGCTTTAGCGCATCAACAGATTCCATCATTTTTTCAATATCAGCGTCAACGCCAGCCTGCCATTGCTCTTGCGTGGCGATATGGGTGGCCACAACGGTCTCTAGGTTGGCGCCTTGGCTGCTATTTTGAAGATACGCAGCACCACCCCCGCTACCCACACCCAACACACCGAGCAAGGAGACAATGATGGTCCATCTGTCTTTTTTACGCTTGCGCTCGTATTCTCCCATTTGCACAAGCGCTGCGGCGTGGTTCTGGGTCAATTGCTCGTATTTTTCTTCGGTGCTCATCAAGCGTCTCCGATTATGGCTTTGGTGCTCTTGGGCAGTTTACGTGAAAAACGCTCCCATGGGAATAGAGGACCGGGATCACTCTTGCGCTCGGGGGATATTTCCTCATGCCCCACGAGATTCTGGGCCGCCTCGCCGTACCCTATCTGGGTTAGTTTTGCCAAAAGTTCTTGCAGCGAATTCATGGCAGCGTCGGTATAGGGTTCCCAATACCCCTCAACAATCCGCCCACCTGGGTAGGTTAGTTTCCCCCAACGAGGCTTAGGGCCGATATATGGCCGAAACCTTCGATTTTGCCGCCAATAGAAATCCCCGCTCTTGGATTTGAAAAGCAAACCACAGTTCGCGATTTCTATTCCGATTGTATATCGGCTGACGTTCTCGGGGAGCACCCCTCGGTGAAGCCATTCCGATTCCCCAGCATGCCAAGCCTTGTCTCTGAGTTTAACCAGGCGATGCACTGGGCCAGCACGCTCAATGACGCAATGGGCAGATGCCCCAGCTTCGGGCATGCACAACCATTTGACGGGATTCCACTCGGGGCCGTCGGCGGTGTAGTGAATCACCGTGCCCGTAACTTTCATGCCCTTGCGGCTGGAGAAGTTTGGCGAATTGTGTCGCTCAATTTTCACGTGAAGTTATTTCACCAGTAACCAAATGGATTATCATATTTTTCTGTTTCAACCCGGTCCTAGCGCTCACAGACGCGAGCAAAGCTCCTTGCTGATTATTCAATTCAAGATTTCTTTTCTCAGATTCAGCTCGCAGCAAATTTCTCTCAGAATTTATAAGCCGCATTTCCAAAAGCTCTTCTTTTTTGAGCTTTAGCTGCTCGGTCTTGGCTTTATTGGTCTTGGCTTTATCGGTCTTGGCTTTATTGGTCTTGGCTTTATTGGTCTTGGCTTTATTGGTCATGGCTTTATTGGTCTTGGCTTTATTGGTCTTGGCTTTATTGGTCATGGCGGTGAATCCCTTAACTTAGATTTTGTTCAAACCGGCCACCGTAATTGGTGCCGTCATATGTCAGGTATATCCAATCAACCGCAGATGCGCCAGCGCTAATGGTCGGAGCTGTCCCGCCTGGCCACTTCACAGCTGCGGGCCATACGAGGTTGCGCGGGGTGGTGGCGTCCTGAATGACTTTTATTTCATATCGTGCACCAATTTCGGGGTTTGATAGTGTTAACGTGACGTTGCCGGTTGCGCTTGCTAGGTCGATGATCTCAACGTTGCCGTTGTCCCAATCAATTGTTTGGGTTGTCCCTGTTGGGGTTTCGGTGGTGATAGCCATTTGTCCCATTTGGCTATTGAGCAGCATCACTCCTTGGCCGTCTATGCTGAGCTGCTTGGTGCCAGTAACTGTGGTGTTGTCTGCGGCAGTATACAGCTCTATATCGGTAGCTGCGTTTACAGTTATTGAGCCCCCACCTATATAAACTTTATTTTCTGTTGCGGTAGATCCACCACGAATCAAACCGACAGGCTCTTCCGCATTGGTGTAGTGAGCGGAAGCTATACGACTAAATTTAGATACTAAGTTAGTTCTGGTCTTAGCAACGTTATCGGCACCGAGTAGAAGAGTGATTCCGCCGTCCTGAATGTCCAAGCCAGTGCCGCTGGTCCCGCTTGCGCCTGGACCGACCACGACGGTTTGATCGTTTTCCAGCCTCATGGCTGTTGCGCCGTTCAGTGTCGCGAATAGCATATCATCTGCGAGGTTATCATAAACAATGCGCCCTGCTGTGCTGTGCGCGGAACTTCCAAAATAGATGCTGCACTTTCCCGCCACCGCCGAAAATATAGACATGCCCGCCGCAGTGCTGTTCTCTTCTATGACTAAGTTATTTGCACTCGCATTGGCTGCGGCAAACGTATCACTCACTTTAATATGCAGCCCTGTGCCTAGGTCTGCGTCGAATGGTCCGATACCAACTACGCCAGAAGCGTTGATGCTCATGGCCTGCGTACCAGTAGGGGTCGCGACAGCCGCAGCGGTATAGAATGTGATGCCTGTGACGGCATCCATATAGGCATTTCCGCCACCTATATCTAGTAGATTGGCCGCTGATTGAGTCTGCGTTGTTATTATAGCTACCGGGCTGCCTGCATTCAGATATGGCGCAGTGCCTACTC
>JAGLUH010000325.1 GCA_023134875.1 Candidatus Zixiibacteriota bacterium | reverse complement strand
AGGCGCACTCCAGCACCCACGTCGGTAAGGCGCAATTGCCCACAGGTGTGGGTTCTTTTAATGTCCGAGAAATTCACTAAAGTCTTACTTTAACTCTTTGTTATCTGCTTACTTATCGGCACTGACCGCAGTTTGTAAGAGACCGACAAGGGTCATTTATTCATGGAAAAAGTATGCTATGGACAATCGAAAGTCAAGGGGTGAGGAATCAAAGACTTTTCCCAAAAGAACTCACTGATTCCATTGACAGCGGCAGATTTCATGAGGCCGTCCAGGTACGTCCCTATCGGGCTGTCGCATAGGAGCAGACATAAGTTCTCCTGTTGCCAAAACCAATGGTTGTTATCTGAATCTATAATATTGCTGTGGGCATTAGGCAGGCACCTGGCCGAGCGCAAGCCTGATTAAGCAGCGCGCCTATAGTAGATTCTCGGGCAGTCGTTGCTCCGGCACTTAGTGCGGTTGTATATCTGTTTTTTGGGGCCGATTGACTTGCCGCCGCAGATTTCATAACTTCCACGTATGAACAGCCGGGCTGTGGAAAGCAACTTTAGAGACTTCAACAAATCCGTCCTGACTGCCTATATTATCGTTCTTATTCTTGCGTTGATCACACTCACGGCTTTCCTGGTTTTGAGGGGGCAATACCCGATTATCCTGGCGCTGCTGGCCATCCCGGCCGTTGTCTTGATCATCACTCAGCCACGATGGGCGTTGTACCAATACATCCTCTGTCTTTTTGTCATGGTGGCGATCGACCGCGAGATTCCGATCTTCCTGACCGACATCAGCGCCCTCCTTGTCATTGCGGCGGCGGCGTTGGACCTGTTAACGAGTGACAGGCTCCCTCAACAGTTCCCACGTCTGTTTTTCAATTTCGTCTTTTTGCTGACGGCGCTCTCAATAGCGGCCGTTTTTGGGTATGATCCGGTTGTCTCTCTCAATCCCCTTGCCAGAATCACTTTTTTGATGGTGACCTTCCTGTCGCTCTATCGTCTGGTAGTCAAAGCCGGTGTTGAGCGTCTGGTCGGCATGTTCTTCTGGGTGTGCGTCCTGCATTCCGTGATAGTGGTGGTTCCCTTCATTATCTCAGGGGGTGAGATGCGGTCGTTCGGTTTCTCCGGCACGGCCTATGATGATCTTGCTATGCTCACCCTGCCGGTGGGGCTGGCCTTGTTTATCTGGTCCAAAGCTGAGTACGCCACAAAGTATCTTTTTGGCTCGATGCTGATCTTCAGCAGCCTGGTGGCCACCCAGTCGCGCGCCTCACTGGCTTTTGCCGTTTTTGCTTCGGCCGCTGTGCTTATCTTATCGCTGGGAAGGTACCGACGAATAGCCGCCAGGCAGCCTTCTGTAGAAAAGGCTTTGACCGGCAGCGAGGCACCCCGCCCAGTCAAAAAACGCGTAGCCGTGTTATGCCTCTCCGTGATCCTGCTGGCGGCGGCTGTAATAAGCCTTATGCCGGATGTCTATGGCGCCGTCCTGTCGCGTTTCGAATCAGCATTGACTTTTAAGCCGAGCGGCACCGTTCGAACAAGGTTAGAGTTGTGGCGCTCGGCGCTGATGGCCTTTTCTCATCATCCCCTTCTCGGCGTCGGCCCGGGAAGCTTCAGGATATTTCACGAGATTTTCCCCTCCCTGCACATGCAGCCGTTGCACCATTACGTGCGCGGACTGTCTGCGCATAGTTTGTTCCTCCATTACTTGGCCGAAGCCGGCCTGCTGGGAGCTGCCGCGTTGGTTGCCCTTTTTGTAAACCAGTTTCGCATCAGCCGCTCGACGTGGCGTCGGCAACAACCGATTGATCAAACCGGCTACTCGCTCGCTCTTTATGTAGTGGGACTGATGTTTCTTGTGACTACCTTGTTCGAAGCCGGCTGGATATGGGGGCAATTCGGATTCCCCTTTGTATTCTTTGCCGCTCTTATCGTGCGCTACCACCTGAGATGAAGTGTACACTTCTTGTCTTTTTACACACTCCTAAAGATATTACGGTTTCGTGACCGCCCAATCAGGAAACCGGCCCAGGTCAATTTCAAAGACGGTGGTGCCAAGCATGTAAATAAACAGCGTTACGAGTACGATGCCTATCAGGTTCAGTATAATGCCGACCTTCATCATATCCTGCATCCGCACCTCCCCCGTTCCAAATATGATGGCGTTGGGCGGCGTCGCCACCGGCAGCATGAAGGCGCATGAAGCCGACAGGGTGGCGGGTATCATCAGCAGGAGGGGGTTGACGCGGATTGCTGTCGACAACGAGCCGAGAATCGGCAATATCATCTCGCTCGTGGCGGTATTCGACGTCAGTTCGGTGAGGAAAGTGAGCATGGCGCTAACTGACGCGATCAAAAACACCGGAGGAAACCGATCCAATCCGGTCATCTGCTCACCCAGCCAGACTGACAGGCCCGATTCCTTGAAGCCGCTGGCTAACGCAAAGCCACCGCCAAAGAGAATAACTATTCCCCAGTGCAGCTTCGAGGCGGTTTTCCAGTCCATCAACCTCTCCCCCTTCTTACAACGGCTGGGGATGATAAACAGCAGCATGGCGATGGTAATAGCAATGGTGCCGTCGTCGATGAATCCAGGAACGGGCATAATCGTCGTCCAACCCGGAATGGTAAATAAACCGATATTTATGTCGCCCCGAAGAAGCCACAGCGTTGCCAGCAGAACAAAAAGGGAAAGCACTACCCCTTCTTCATATCGAATTTTTCCCAGACGATTATACTCTTCTTTGAAGACAGTCATGTCTGCCGCAAATGAGTCCTTTCGAGAAACGAACAAGCGAGTCAACACACCCCAGGCGATAATCAGAAAAACCACCGCGAACGGCAGCCCGAACACAAACCAGCCCGCAAAGGTAATCTCCGGGGCGCCGGGAAAGTATATCTTAAATATCCGGCTGAATGACAGGTTGGGTGGGGTGCCGATCAAAGTGGCTGTCCCACCGATGGAGGCGGCGTAGGCTATCCCCAACATCAGGCCAATCGAGAACCGTGACACCACTTTTTCGCCAAAGGTATCTTTTAGCTTCAAAATGATCGCCATCGCCATTGGAACCATCATCATGGTCGTGGCGGTGTTTGATATCCACATCGACAAGAACCATGTAGCCACCATGAATCCAAGGAGGATCCGTTTGGGGCTGATGCCGATCAGCAGGATGATGCGCAGGGCGATGCGGCGGTGCAGGTTCCATTTTTGCATCGCCAGCGCCATGATGAACCCACCGATGAATAGAAAAATGATATGGTTGAAATATATCGGCGCGACCGCCTTGCCCTTCATTATCCCTAGCAGGGGAAACAGTGCCACCGGCAGCAGGGCGGTGGCCGGAATGGGAATCGCTTCGGTAATCCACCAGACAGCCATCAGCAGCGCCACCGCCGCGGCGCGGGTCACCATCGGGTTGGCCGGATCGAGGTCAACGAACAACAGGACGATCAGTGCGGCCAGGACGCCGCCGATGAGTCCGATTCTCTGCTTGATACTTCCTCCGACTACTATGCGTCTCCGGTTGCTTGGTTGTCCACCTTATGGCGGATATGATGAATAAAGCGGCAGAAGGACATCAAGACAATCAAAAAGAATCAGCTCGATACCCAGAGATGTATGGCAAGACCCTTTAGCGGTTTTACCGATGGCGGCAAAAGCACTCCGGCTTCTGCCCTGCAAGCTGTGAAGTAGTCTTACACAACCTTTCTTTCACAACCGTCTCTATTTATCTTGCAAGGCTTAGTGATTTGGTTTATTATAAGCAAGGAGGAGATCGGTGTATGCGAGTAACTGCGCCATCCAGAGTAGTCTTCATTCTTATCTGCCTTGCCCTGATACCTTTGTTTGCCCTTGGCCGGGAGCCATGCCACGTCGGTAAACCAGGAGGCCTGGCCGCCCGGGGGTTTTATTGGAGGGACTGCGACGCATCTCATAACGCAGGCAAGCTCGTTGTAAGAATATGGGACGCATGCGGATTTGGCGGGGTCAATTTCTTCAATCAAGCGGACTGTGTCACGGGCGGAACGCCGTTTTATTGGGGCGCGGAATACCCAAAAAGATCGGGAATATGCTACCTTGATGCGGTATCTGTAGCGGTCGGTGGCATTCTCCATAATGACACCCTTGCTTCCCAGTTCTACGAATGGCGTTCTCTTCCGCCTGAAGGGTACTGGGAGTTCCGTTCCATTCTTGACCCCTCAGCGCCGGAGTATGAGGGGGCTGTTTCACAACAAGATTTCATTACAAAATCCACCGACACCGTAACGGTCGGGCTACCGAATCTTATTGATTATCCCGGTCCCCATAGGCCGCTGTTTCTGGAACTCACGAGGCGATCATACTCCTGGTCTTATGGTTATGCCGAGGACTTTGTCCTCTTTGACCTGAGTATAAAAAACATCGGCAGCGCACGTATCAGCGACGCCTATGTGGCCTTCCACGCTTGGCCGGATGTGGGCTTCAAGGGGGGAACCGGCGTAACCTATGCTGATGACCTTGGCGGCTTTGTAAAGACCGTCCCTTCCCCTTACGGCTGTGGATTTGTCGACACCTTGAATATCATGTGGTGGGCCGACAACGACGGTGATCCGGTCGATGGCGTCTTCACCGACCGGAAAGTCGTCAGCCCCGAAGGAGACGTTATCAAGTCATGCCCGGACGTGACCGGTATATACATTATTCATCCGCCAGTAGCGGCTGGCCGGAAAGAATGGGGTAAAGCGACACTTTCTTATAACTGGTGGTACTCGACTTGAGAATTGGTAGAGGACTTCGGCCCGGTGGGCCGACAGAACTACCGCGACTTCGGCACCGGCACCACCGGATTACCGGTCGGCGACCGCAACTTCTACTACGTCATGAGCAGCGGAGAGATAGATTACGACCAGTTTTATACGGGCGTTATAGGTCCGTTCGACCCGGTCTGGATGTACCCACCGCCGGATATAGCCGATAACATTGCCGACGGCATGTCTGTTGAGTATGTCCTCTCGTTCGGCCCATTTGACCTCGACCCGGGTGCCACCCTGCCGATTGTCTTTGCCTACGTCGCCGGTGAGGATTTCCATACCGACCCTTACAATATCAACAACCTCCCTAATGATCCCCGCCGCTACTACGAAAACCTCGACTTCTCAGACCTGGCTAAAAACGCCTTGTGGGCCGAGTGGATCTATGACAATCCGGGCGTAGATACCGACGGCGACGGCGACTCCGGAGAGTACCGCGTCTGTGCGGTGGAGTCAACACTGGTGGACTCGGACTGGGTGTATACCAGAGCTGATACCACCTGGTACAAGGGAGACGGAATACCCGACTGGCGGGCTGTCACACCACCACCGGCGCCGGCGTTCTGGATTGACCCGATCGTCAACGGCCTGCGCATCCGCTTTAACGGCCAGCTTTCTGAAACGACCAAGGACATATTTCTTAAAATAGTTGACTTCGAAGGTTACCGCATCTACATCGGACGGGATGACCGCGCCACCAGTTTCTCCACGGTGGCCTCGTACGACCGTGACAACTATGACAAGTATATCTGGAACCTCAACGCGTTTCCTGACCCCGGATTCGAGCTGCTGGACATCCCTTTCACCCTGGACAGCCTGCGCTGCCTGTACGGGTTCGGCGATGATCCGTGCCGTGACAGCCTCTTCGATCCGCTGGCGTATACGCCCAGCCGTCCCTACACCCCTCCCGATTCCCCCGATTCATTTTTCTACTTTGTGAAGCATGACTTCAACACGTCGGAACTTGGCGTCACCACACCTATTCGGAAGGTCTACCCCGATGAACCTGACCCACAAACCATTCCCATCGACTCTCTTACACTAAACCGTTACACCGACGAAGGCTACCTGAAGTATTACGAGTACGAGTTTACGATCATGGACCTGTTGCCGACCGTACCCTACTGGGTGAACGTGACGGCCTTTGATTTTGGCTCGCCCAAGGGTAATCTACGAGCGCTGGAGACGTCGGTCACGCTCGGCGCCAAGTACGCATATCCCATTAACCCTTACGAGGTGAAAGAGGAGAACATAGGGAAAGTATATGTGTATCCCAATCCCTACCGTATCGATGCCGGCTATCGCCTTCTTGGCTTTGAGGGACGTACCCGCGACGACCTTCCCGCCGACAAAGTTCGCGCTATTCACTTTGCCAACCTGCCAGCGAAATGCACGATCAAAATCTTGTCACTGGACGGCGATTTGATCAAAAAGATTGAACACGATATGGATCCCTCCGATCCCAACTCCTCTCACGACCAGTGGAATCTGATCACCCGCAACCATCAGCGGGTGGTATCGGGTCTTTATTACTGGACGGTGGAATCCCCTGATGGTCAAACGCAGATCGGGAAGCTGGCCATCATCATGTAGGCATCATGCTTAATGCAACCTGACTGGAACCGCTATCTAACCTGATTGCCTCTTGTGCGGCAACGCAGTGGTAGACTGCCTCGGCATTCAACCGGGCAGTGCCGCTTACGGTTTCAGTTTTCGTCTGAGGCGAGCGCAGAAAGCGCCGTCCATTTTGCCCAGGTCAGGATACGTTTTCACAAAACCGCGTTCGGTCACCAGCTCATCGCCAAAGAACTCATTGGCCGGGTCAATTTCGAAATCTTTATGGCGCAGCAGGAACTCTTCGACTGTCTGATCATTTTCGTCTCGTATGATGGTGCACGTGGAGTAAACGAGGACGCCACCCGGCTTGACCAAACCGGCGGCCTTGCGAAGCATCTTGCCCTGAATCTTGACAAGGTTCTTGATATCTTCGACAGTTTTTGTCCAGCGCAGGTCGGAGTGTTTGCAGGCCGTGCCCCATCCGGAACAGGGTGGGTCAAGAAGCACCCGATCAAAAGGCCCGCCGGAAAAATTCAACATGTCACAGGCTACCGGAGAGATGATTTTAATCCCTAAACGCTTGGCGTTTCCCGTCAGTATCTCCAGGCGCTGGTGCGACTTATCGACCGCCGTGACCCGCCCCCGGTTGCGCATACGGATAGCGATGTGCGTCGCCTTGCCGCCCGGCGCCGCCGTCAGGTCAACGACGTTGCTGTTTGGCCGCGGGTTCAGCAGCCGTACCGCCAGTCCGGCCGACTCGTCCTGCACCAGCACTTTCCCTGTTTTTACCAGCTCATCTTCAAGCGGGAGACCGCTC
>JAGLUH010000324.1 GCA_023134875.1 Candidatus Zixiibacteriota bacterium | reverse complement strand
CTCTTCTCAGCTTTCCATCATTTCGCCGGCTGCTTCGAATAACAACCGCCTGGAAAACAACTTTGATACTTCTGTCAGGCCATTTTGTCAAGTCAGTTCTTGTTCTCGACCGATTCACTCTCATCCGATTCCCGCACTTTAGCGACAGCTTCCTCACGCAATTTGCGAAAGGCGAATTGATTGGTAAAAAGGAAAAGTATCCCAATGATAAAGACGGGTACGACATCCATAAAGTGCATCAGCAGGCTGAAGGCGGTCGCCTTGGCGGACGAAACCTTGAACAGCTCCACCAGAGTTCCTTTCACCACGAACTGAAAGGAACCGATGTTGCCGGGCGAGATCGGCACCAGCAGCATTATCGAGTTAACCACGATTACGACCAGGCCAATTTCCACCATTTTCGCCCAGTCGTCCACCGCGAATTCAAAAGCCATAATCAAGCTAACGGCAGCGCCGATATGAAAAATCCAGACCAGCACCGAGTAGAACCCAATTTTCACAATCTGAGTCCAGCTGTTCAGCGCCTCAAGGCCATCGGCGACCGACTTTGCCCATTTTCTGAGGCTGCCATAGAGACGGGGGAAGCGGCGGCGCAGCCGCTTCTTACCGAAGTATTCGAGCGCCCGCTGATTACGCAGGATAGTTACGATAATCAGGATCACTACGCCGAGAACGACAGCAACACAGATCTGCTTGAACCGGAAATCCTCGCTGAAGGGAAAGACAAACGAAGTCAGATACATCAGGATGACCAGGCTGATACCGTCGAAGAGCACCTCCAGTGCTATCGTAGTAAGGCAGAAGGTTTTCGACAGGTTCTCCTGTTTGGCGAGCATGACAATCCGTCCCGCCTGACCGGTTAATACGGGCAAGGAGAGATTTATCATCTGCCCGACATGAAAAAGGGAGAACGCCCTGGTCTGGGTGATCGGTCTGATCGGCAGGATAATCTCCCGCCAGCGCATTCCCTTCGCCCAGTTCATCCCCACCGCGCTGACGAAAGCGGTCACCAGGTATAGCGGGCGGATCGATTTCAGGTCGCGCCACAGCTCGCCCAGGTTGACGTTGTGAAAAGTCAGAACCAGCAAGCCGGCGGCAACCAGTATCCCCGCGATCCGTCTCCAGTCAAGTAGGTTGCGCATAATGTCTGCCCGCTGCACACAAGGTGAAGCGTTGCATAATACGGATCGCTCCTTAAACTGTCAACGGATTAGATCGACGACGGGACGGTGGGAACCAGTGGTTAGATTCTCTCGACGTCGGCGATCTTGACCCAGCCTTTTAGCTTGTTGGCAAAGAGGCCGAGGTAGCAATCGCTCTTCTGGTCGAGTACGCGGAAAGTTAAACCCTCATGGGCGTCAAACTGAAGCTCAAACTCCGAGCCGGGACCGGAAAGCACCTCTGTCTCAGATACGACGATTACCCCCTCATTCACCAGGTAATTGACTTTCAGCACCCAGACCATCGAAACAGTCGCCAGAATTGTCACCACCATCAGGAAGGTCGCCAGCGTGTTTGCCGGTTTGATTGTGATGCCGAGCCGCCTTAAGGCAAGAATGAGAAACATCAACGCAAAGGAGACCAGGGCCAGCCAGAAATAGTGGTTGGGATGGAACTTGGAGAGAAAGGTTTCAACCTGGTCGGGAAAGAATCTGGCAGGGGCGGTATCGATCTTGTCAACCACGAAGAGCCGTGCGAATTGGGAATTGATCTTGACATCCTCATCATCGGGCACCAGCCGTTGCGCACGCCGGAAACTGGCGATGGCTCGCCCCAGTTCGCCCGCCTTGAATCGGGCGCAGCCGAGATTGTAATGAAGCTCGGCAGAACTGTAACCCTTGTCGATGATGGCCTGATACTTAGCGGCGGCAACAGCAAAATTACCCGCGTCGTAAAGCTCCGCCGCTTCCTGAAAATCGTCCGTCAGTCCGGCCAGAGCGAAAGCTGGCCAGAGCAGGAATAAAATGACAAGCCACCTGGTCAACGGCTCTTCTCCAACTCGATAATCAAATTCCTGGCGTCCTGCCACAGGCATTCCATCTGCTCCCTATCTCGACCCGCCGGAGCAAAACGACCGAAGTCCCCTTGCTGCAAAAGATCGACCAGGCGGATGACAAGCGACTGGTCAAGTCGATCTTGTGCATATTCTCTTATCTTATCTGTCGTCAAGCCATAGGCGGGCAGGTTAAAGCGGTCAGCGAAGTATTCCAACATGGAGCGATTGGTCTCCAGATAGAAGGCGTCAGGATCATCCGCCAACAGAAACTTCTTTGCCCTGGCGAGTTTTTTCGCCGCCATTTTGCGCGCCTGCTTTAGACGCCGATAACTTTGATCAGTCAGCAATCGCTCCCGTCGACGCTGGCTGCCGATTACCACCAGGTAGCCGATCACCGGCACTGAAAAGAGTGCCAGACTGAAGGGATTGAGCGCCAGCAACACATTTTTGCTGCCGTTGAGATTGCCGATGTCTGATTTCAAGTATCGGATATCCCTGGCCACCAGGTCGATCTTGTTTGCATCCAGGTTCTGCATCTGCGAAACATAGCGTTCCTTCGCCGGTGTCACCTCGATTTGAATCGGAGCGGTGACGACGGTCTGATAGGTTCTAGCCCTGGGATCAAAGAAGGAGAAGCTTATCGCCGGCAACAGGTAAGTACCCGCACGCTTGGGGATAAAGACATGTTCAAAAGTCTTGCTGCCGCCGACGCGATAGGCGGTCTTGGAGATATTCTCGCTATCGCCCGATTGATAGATACGAAAATCGGGCAGTTCCGGTATTTCCGGTGAAGCCACGCTCTTGATGTTGCCAGTACCCGATATCTTCACCTTCAGGGTAATCGGCTCATTGACTTCAACTCTATTCTTATCCGCCACCGCTTTGATTCGGTAGCCGCCAACAGCGCCGCCGAAATCATCAGGCCGACCCGCAGCCGGCAGCGGCAGGGTGACGATTTTGATCGGATCAGATTTCAGACTGAGTGTCCGGCTCCGTCCGAAAAAGCCGGATAAATCCCGGTCAAAGAAGGAAAAGGGATCGTGGCGGCGCGGCTCTCGCACTTTAACGGTCAATTCCGCCGAACCGATCATTTGCTCACCGGAAGTAGTGGGAAAGAGGCCGGTTTTAATTTCGGTCACATGGTAGCGACGGTTATCGATAGTTTTATAGCCGGTCTGGCGCGGCGGCAAATCCTCCACCCAGAATCCGGTTTTCTGCGGCGGCTTGTAATCCGGATTTTGCAAAATGTCAACACCCTCCCCCTGGTGAAACTTGAAAGAGAGAGTGACCTGTTCGTTCACGTAGACCGTGTCCTTGTCAACCGCGGTAGTGATAAAAAGATCCTCCGGCCCGACCTGTCTTCTTTGGGGCTGAGAGCGCCGCTCTCTTTGAGTCGAGGGCGTATTGCTCCGTGTCTGGGCGGCGCCACCTTTTGGCACGGTGATCTCGAAAGTTGGAGTGGTATAGGTTTTGCCGTCAATAGCAAGGGACATCGATGGAATCTGCAGTATTCCCGTTCGCGTCGGCAGCAACGTAAAGCTGAACTGCTTGGAGGTTTCCATGCGACCATTTACATAAGAGAAATTCTTGGTGGTACCGGAGGAATAGATGGTAAAACCGGGCAGATCGGGCAGCGAAATATCAGGGATATCGACGGCATCACCGCCGATGGTGATGGTGAAACTCACGGTTTCATTCTCGTGCAACTCGGTGCGGTCGACATTAGCAGTTACCGTGACTTCCGCCAGAATCAGATTCGGCACTGCCAGCAGAAACAGGATAACAACAAACGGAATGAAACTGTGACAATTGTTCTTAGTCAGAGTCATTGCGAGGCGTCCGTCGCAGGCGGACAACGTGGCAATCTCCTTAGTAACAAGAGATTGCTTCGTCCGGCAACCGCCGGACTCGCAATGACCTTTTCTCTTGATCGCACACATGTCAGAGTTCTTTTATCACAACTTCAGATATATCGCCAATCGTTCATTTTACCAGTCTTTACCCTGATAGCTTGATTTTACCTTACGTTTTCGCAGCTTTTTCTGCAAATCCTTTTCGTCGCCGGCAATAGCATTCAAGATTCGTTCCGCATCTTCCTTCTCCATCCCCTCCTGCTCTTCCTGCTGCTGCAACTGGGCTTGCTGTTCATCCTGCTCTCCCTCTTCGCCTTCACTTCCCTCTTCCTGCTGATCTTCCTGCTGATCTTCCTG
>JAGLUH010000323.1 GCA_023134875.1 Candidatus Zixiibacteriota bacterium | reverse complement strand
AGGATAAGATACTGTCGAAGTCGATTCTGCTGGCTCCCGTCGCCAAACATGATGTCGACATCCAGACGCGCACCAGCGCTAAGATTGGTGGCAGGGAAGCTTTGAAGTTGAAGGCGAAACTGGAATATGAAGCGCTGATATCGGGACGGTCGGGAGCCACTCTGATTCGTGATTATCGGGTAGGCCATATATATATCATACCGCTTGAGGGCTGGCTGCTCTATGTCGAACTCGTGTGCGAAAATCAGTTCTTTCCCTCTCTTCATGAAACCTTTGAGAAGATCATGGCTTCTCTCACTTTCGCCGATACCGAATCGGATACTACTGCCGGTGAAGGGGAAGGCAGTAAGGAAGAAAAGTGAATTGCGCCGCTGGCAATTGGTACCGGATAGTGTGGCACATTAAGTCCAAGTAAAGGAGGATTATCATAATGTGGGCTGTGAGAATGCTTTTGATCATTGTCTTCCTGATACTGGCGATTGGGTTTTTCGTCTACAACGCCGCCGAACGCGTTAATATCTTTATCGTCAACCTTCACTACCTTGATGTTCCTCTGATTACGGTGGTATTACTCGCCTTCGCCGCGGGGATGATAGCCAGTTTCCTGATTGCCGTGACTTACTTCTTCAAAATCTCCGCCGAGGCACGCACGCAGCGACGGCAAGCCCGACGCCTGCAAACGGAGATCACCGCTTTGCGTAATCGGCAGATCGAGAAGGTCGACATCAGTGAACCGAATGAGGAAACGGAATGATGTTTGGATTGTCCCTTACCTATGTGATCGGTTTTGCGCTGTTGCTGGCGGTGGTGATGGTCGTGTTTGCCTTGCTTACGCGCCGGGGACGACGAAAAGTTGATGATCAGGCTCTCTATGTTCAGGCTTTACAGGCTCTCCTGGACGGCGATCAGACCGGCGCTTTCTACAAGCTGAAGGAGGTTGTCAGCCAAAACTCAGAAAACATTGACGCCTACCTGCGACTTGGTATGATTCTGGCGGAGCGCAATAATGTCGATAGCGCCATCCGCGTGCACTCGGAGTTGCTGTTGCGTTCCGGCCTCAAGGCGGATCAGGTGAAGGCGATTCGCACCTGCCTGATCGACGATTATATACGTGACCGGCAAAATGACAGGGCGATCGAACTGCTGACCAGCGAATATGAACGAGATGTTCGCGACCGGCAGATGGGAGAGAAACTACTTGACCTGCTAATTGCCAACGAAGAGTGGGAGCAGGCGGAGCAGGTTGCCGAGCGATTGTACAAACAGGATCATCGGACCTACCAGTCCCGTTTTGCCGACGTCAAGATCAAGTTGGCAGACCAATTGCATCAGGAGGGTAAAAGCAAGAAGGCGCGATCGCTCTACAAGGCCGCCTATGATCTCGATCAAAGCAAGGCGGAGGCGTGGGTCAAGACCGGCGAGTCCTATCTGGCGGAAAAGCGACCGGAGGATGCGGTTAAAAGTTGGCGATATTTGGCTGAGACTTATCCCCGCAGCGCCCATCTGGTGCTTGACCGTCTGGAGAAAACGCTTTTTGACCTGGGACAATTCAATGCTCTCGGCGGCATCTTAGAGAAAATCCTGGAGCAGGAGCCGGACAATATCGAGGCGGCAATGGCGCTGGGTAATCTCTATGCCAAGAAGGGGAACTACGAGCGCGCCGAGGAGTACTACCGTCAGATAATCGAGGTCAAGCCTGGCTATACGCCCGCTACGGTTGGTCTGGCGGCGATCTATCGCCAACAGGGGAAAACTGATGAAGCCCTCGACACATTGGAAAAACTCCTCTCCGGCAAGGAGATTGCCGTTAAAGAAGCATGAACTGATTGCTGCCTGTGTAGTCCTGGCAGTGACAGCGCTCTTATTTATAGATGCTCTTGTCGCCGCCACTGATCGCACCCACCTGGTCTCCCAGTTGATTGCCGAAGGGCATGTCGAGGATGCTCGTTTACTTCTTGCATCCCTGATTGAAACTGAATATGCCAATTCGGAAAGGTGTTATCTTGCCGGCTGCCTGACCGAGGACGCTGATTCCGCGTACATCTGTTTCCTCAAGGCGATCGAACTTGCCAATGACCGCGACATCTACGCGCTCTCCCTGATTGCCGTCGCCAACTACCATCTGGCCGCGCGCCAATACCATCAGGGCCTGGAACTGGTTGATCGACATCGGCAGAAATGCAAAGAGTCTGACCATTATCCAGAATTGGAGAATATCAGGGCGTTGCTGCGCGTCGGTGTGGGCAAGCAGAAAAAATCGGTGGGTGACCTCAAAAAAGCCTTGAAACGGTCTGGCGATCCCGAAGTTACCGCCCGGTTGCTGCTCACCCTGGGTGACATCCGGATGTCACAGGGCAAGTATGATGACGCCGCCGCTTATTACCACAAGCTGGCGAACCGCAGTGATGAACGGTATGCGGGAGCGGTGTTGTTGCGACTGGTGGATACCTATCTTGCCGATTCCGATTATGACAATGCGCAGTTCAGCTACACTATGCTCAGCAGTCGCTATCCGGCGACTCTGGGACTGAGCGATTTGCAGGCGCGCTTTGCCACGACGGGAGTTTCCGAGGCTGCTCCCCCAGGTGCCGAACCTGATCGTCAGGACATTAGCATCAGCAGCCGCCGACCTGTTCTCTATGCCGTGCGCGTGGGAACCTTCCGGAAAGCGAGCAATGCCGAGAAACTGCGACGCCGCTACGCGCGGCGCGGTTATACTGTCACCGTCACGCGGGTGCAGATATCCGGCGGCAGGTACTATGTTGTCGATCTGGGTCGCTTCGAATCAAAAACGGAGGCGACTGCCTTCAAAAAGAAGCTGGAGAAACAGAACCACAGCAGTTACCATGTTGTGAAACTATAGATGACCAGGAAACAGACACCGCTTGAAGAGCAGTACTTCAAGATCAAGGCACAGCATCCCGACAAAATCCTCTTCTTTCGCATGGGAGATTTCTACGAGATGTTTGGCCGTGATGCCGAAATCGCCGCGCCCATCCTCGGTATCGCCCTGACATCGCGCGCTCACGGCAAGTCGACCCGCATGCCGCTGGCGGGCGTGCCCTATCATGCCGCCGACAAATACCTGTCGCAGCTTCTACAGGCGGGACACAAGGTCGCTATCTGCGAGCAGACTGAAGACCCGAAACAGGCGAAGGGTCTGGTCCGGCGCGAAGTGATTGAGGTTATCACACCCGGCACGATTACTGTCGACGGTGTCCTGCCGGAGAATCGGGAGAATATGATTCTTTCGCTCTACGCCGCTGAGGATGCCGCCGGCCTGGCGGCGCTGGAGCTTGCCACCGGTCGCGTACTGGTTTATCAGTCAGATATCCGGCTTACCCTGGAACGGGCGGAGGTGATCGACGCCCGGGAGATTCTGGTGCCGGAGTCACTGCAAAACGGTATTGGTGAACGGCTGGCGCGTCTCACTGCCGTCGTCACCAAATTAGAGGACTTCAAGTACCAGCATGATGATGCCGCCCTGCGAATCAAGAATTACTATGGAGTTCATTCTCTTGATGCTTTCGGTCTCTTGTCTCTGCCCCTGGCAGTCTCGGCGCTAGGCAGTCTGATTGCCTACCTGGACGAAGTCAAGTTCGGCGTGCCGACTCACCTGGAGCCGCCGCGCTTAGCCGAAGAGCCGGAGACTATCTATCTTGACTCGGCGACACTCTGCAATCTGGAGATACTTCAACCGCAGGCGACCAACATCAAGGAACATTCCCTGCTGGGCCTGCTGGACTTTTGTAAGACCGTCGGCGGTCAGCGTTTGCTGGCGCGCTGGCTGGCGGCGCCGCTTAAAAAACTGGAGAGAATCAAGGAAAGACTCCAGTCGGTGCAGAAACTGGCGGACGATCAGAAGCTGCGTGACAAACTGACGGGACTGCTTACTGATCTGGCTGACCTGGAACGAATCGCCGGCAAACTGGGATACCGCAAGGCCAATCCGAAAGATTTGATACAATTGAAGAACAGCTTGAAGCAAGTGCCGGCAATTAAGACACTACTAAGTAAAGCTAATACGATGCTTTTTGATCGTGTCGCCGAGATGCTTCCCGATCTCTCTGCTATAGCTGAGTTGATTGAAGCGGCGATCAAGGATGATCCGCCTTATCTGACCGGCAACGGCTCGCTGATAAAGGATGATTACTCGGACGAACTTGATGAACTGAAGACTTCGATTAAGGAAGCGGTTGACTATATCGCCGGCTTGCAGAAGAGCTTGCGCCGCGACACCGGCATACCCTCGCTGCGCGTCGGTTATAACAAAGTCTTCGGTTACTACATTGAAGTAACCAAAGTCCATGCCGACAAGGTGCCCGATCACTTCATCCGCAAGCAGACGCTGGTCAATGCGGAACGATATATCACCGCGCAGATGAAAGAAAAAGAGGAGTTGATCCTGGCTGCAGAAGAGAAGATCAACAAACATGAGGAAGAGCTTTTCTTCCAGGTGCGTGATTCCGTCGCAGCGCATGTCGAAGAAATCAGCCTTACCGGCAGGCTCATCAGCGAAGTCGATGTGATCGGCTCTTATGCCGCCGCCGCTCGCCGCCATAATTACAGTCGTCCGGCGTTTGACGAATCGCAAAGCCTTGAAATAGTCGAAGGCCGACATCCGATCATTGAGAACGTCCTGCCGCGCGGTGATTTCGTCGCCAATGACACCTCGCTTGATATCGACGGCGAACAACTGCAGCTTCTCACCGGTCCCAACATGGCAGGCAAGTCGACCTACCTGCGTCAGGTCGGCCTGATTGTAATCATGGCGCAGGCGGGATCATTTGTACCCGCAGCCCGAGCGCGAATCGGCATTGTCGATCGGGTTTTTACCCGCGTGGGCGCCTCCGACCGTCTCGCCCTGGGTGAGTCCACCTTCCTGGTGGAGATGAATGACACCTCGCGGATACTCGCCAATGCCACGCCGAAAAGCTTAGTCTTGTTGGATGAAGTGGGGCGCGGCACATCAACTTATGACGGCCTGGCGATTGCCTGGGCGCTTTGTGAGACATTGCACGAACAACCTCATCTGCGTTCTCGCACCATCTTCGCCACTCATTTCCATGAACTGACCGAACTGGCGCGTCTCTTTGACCGGATCAGAAATTACCAGGTGCAGGTACGCCGCTGGCAGGATAAGATCATTTTCCTGCGCAAGGTGATGCCGGGCGGCTGTGATGACAGTTTCGGTATTGAGGTCGCCAAGCTGGCTGGTCTGCCGCAGTCGGTGACAGATCGCGCCAGGGAGATTCTCAAGAGTCTGGAACGGGGTTCATTTGATCCGGTGGGCAACCGGGGAAAGAAAAAACGCGATCAAATCAATCAGCTTGGTTTGTTTGAGCAAAAGGTTTCGGAAGTTTCATCTCGACTGCAAGACCTTGAGGTGGAGAAGATCACGCCACTTCAAGCCCTTAATATGTTAGTCGAACTGAAGGCGTTGGCGGAAAGTGAAAATGACCGGTAAGATCAAACTGTTGCCGGATGTTCTGATTAACAAGATCGCCGCCGGTGAGGTGATCGAACGTCCGGCGTCGGTGGTTAAGGAACTGGTGGAGAACTCCCTTGATGCCGAAGCGAAGTCGATCCTTGTCGGTATCAGTGAAGGGGGCTTGAGTCGCATTCAGGTCAACGACGACGGCGTGGGTATGATCCCTGAAGAGTTGAAACTGGCCGTTTGTCGTCATGCCACCAGCAAGCTGGAAAAACCGGAAGACCTGTTCAACATCGGTTCCTTTGGTTTTCGGGGTGAGGCATTGCCCTCGATTACATCGGTCTCCCAGTTTGTGATCAAATCACGACCTCACGGCAGCGAGTCAGGTTATCAGATCGAAATCAACGGCGGTGAGACCAGGAGTGAAACAGTGGCAGGTTGTGACTATGGTACCTATATCACCGTTCGCAACCTTTTCTATCATACTCCGGCGCGGCGCAAGTTTCTTAAATCACCGGCCGCCGAGGTGCGTGCGATCCTGCAGGTGATGGAGTGGTTGTCGCTGTCGAGTCCCCAAACCGAATTCGTGCTGGAATCGGATGAGCGGCGACTGCTTGACCTGGAGGGAGTGACTGACAAATTCGAGCGGGCGGCGCAGCTATTCGGTGCCGGCGCTGCTGACAAGTTTGTCAGGGGGGAGAAATTCACTGATACTGTCAAGCTGGAACTCTATCTTTCCAAGCCGGAAATCTGCCGCCGCAATCGCTCGCGCGTGATGCTGCTGGTTAACGGCAGAAGAATTGAATCGAAATCCCTCTTTGCAGCGATGATGGCGGGTTATGGCGAATTCCTCACCCAGAAGATGTATCCCCAGGGCGTGATTTTCATCACCATTGATCCGTCGCTG
>JAGLUH010000322.1 GCA_023134875.1 Candidatus Zixiibacteriota bacterium | reverse complement strand
TAAGAAGTTGCAAACTGTCCGAACGGTTTTCGCGGATTCCAATCCAGGTGACCAGTACGATTACAATAGCAAGCACCAGCAATAGTGTCGCAATAAATCGGGGATCCCTCCCGGCGGGACTGTTCGTGCGATTACTTGGCATATAACCAATGTAATCGCTGACAGATTGGGCGGCAACAAAAAGTTAGATGAGCCGGTCGGTCTTGAGTTGTTACACAAAAAACGTTTTATGTCGCGTAGCGGCGGGGCTTGTCTCCGCCGATGAACGAGTTTCGGTAATGGGGCGACACGAGGCCGCCCCCTACGCGAGGGAATGTCAATTCATTGTCTACTATGTATTCAGTCGAGGGCGATTGTAGCGACCTAATGAGAAAGACCCACTTCTTCGGACGCAGCAGATTCGAAAGACGGCTGGTCGTCCTGCTGGACGTGTTTGATCGGTAGTTCAAAGAGAAACTCGGTTCTGTCTGTTCGCTGGTAGCAGATACTACCGTTGTGTTTGTCGATGATTCTTTTGCAAATTACAAGACCGTAACCGTGCCCTTTGTGTTTGGTCGTAAACCGTTTTTCAAACAATGAGGGTTCACGCTCGGAGTCAACTCCCGGCCCATTGTCCGCGACCACTACACGAGAGTGGGTCTTGTCGTCCGAGAGCTCAGTGCGTACTTGAATCTGGCGGGCATCAGGACAATCAGCCATTGCATCGGCGGCATTCTGTATCAGGTTCACCAGGATTTGCTGAATCTGATTAGGATCAAGTTGCACCAGAGGAATTTCCGATGACAGTTCTGTTGTGATGTCTATGCCGTCGAAACGATTCTGAGGTGTCAGGAAAGCCAGAATGTTCTGAACAAGCTGGTTGAGGTCCGCTGGTACGAACTGCATTTCACCCTGGTTGATATCCATCAGGCCATCTGCGAAACGAGCGATCTTGTCGACTGTTGTTTTCATCAGTTCCAGCTTCTTGTCGATTTTCTCCTGATCTCCTCGTTTCAAAAACAGCGGCATCAGTTCTATATTACCACCCAGGACGGCCAGGTAATTATTGATCTCGTGGGCAATGTCACCTGCCATCTCGCCCCGAGTGTAGTAGCGATCAATACTAACAATCATTTCCTGGAAGTTTTTACTCTCAGAAATATCGAGGAAGATAAACAAGTGAGCCGGTAGCTGGTTTGTGCCTGCGGATATTTGAGAGATTACCATGAAAGCTGGGAATGTGGACCCATCGTTGCGCCGACAAATAACTTCACCAGCTGAGTCAGATGTCGGTTCAGAAGAAATAAAGCCAGCACTTTCACGTGATGTAGCAAACAGTTCATTGATCGTTAGTCCGAGTGCTCCACTATTATCATATCCGAAAACTTCGCTTGCTTTGCGGTTGAAAATCACCACCTCACCATCGCTGGAGACAGCTACCACACAACATGGGGAGCAGTCGATCAGGGTAGCGAGAAACACCTGTGATTCAGTCTGTGTGAGATACGCATCTTTCAAGAGACGATTGTAACGCTTGAGTGCTTGATGGTTCTTCCACAGTTTTTTAGACATCTGATTGAATGAATTCACCAAACGATTAACCTCTGCATCGCCATTCTCCTCAAGCAAGTAGAATAGTTCTCCTTCCGCAGTCTTGGCAAGACCATGTTCCAACCTTTTGAGAGGGTCCCGGAATCGTTGTGAGATCAGGTAGACTGTCAATAGTGACACCAGGATCGACCCAAGAAACAATACCAGCAATCCATACAGGAGGGCGTCACGATTGGAGACCAGCAACTCCTGACGGAGCACAGCAACCATTACGGCGGGACACTGATAATCCAATTGGAAACTGTATGCGTAGATGAGTCGGTCTGTGCTCAGACTTATGGGGACCAGTCTGTTTGTGTCATAACTCTCTGTCATGTTATATAGAATAGGTCTCGCTATCTCACCAAGATCCAAGTCGTCTCCGGGGTCCATTGGTTTGCCGTTGTGTGCATAGTAGTCAAAGATGTTGGCAATCCCTCCGTCGAGCTCAAGAAGATAGATTGACGATTTCATGACGTTGGAGTAAGACTGAACCAGTTGCCTGAGAGATTCATCAACAAGAGGATCATTCTGTAAGGTCTCAGAAGTCGGTTTCGCAGCAACGAGATAATCCATTACGCCATCGGAAAGTGAACGAAAATCACGTTCCACAGTACTGAAATCAACCTTGGCCTCCCGGTTTGGCGAAAATAAAATCAGCACGAATGCAGTAAAAACGAATATTACCTGCACGATAATAATATGGCTCAATCTGGAGAGAAGAGCCGGACGAATAATATGAGAC
>JAGLUH010000321.1 GCA_023134875.1 Candidatus Zixiibacteriota bacterium | reverse complement strand
CTGACTTTCTTCAAGGCGTCACAAATCCGTTCAATCCGTGTTTTCTTTTTCGACCTGGCAGCAAGATGCAGGATGATCTCGGTGTCGGAAGTGGTCTGGAATATGGAGCCTTTAGCATCGAGATCAGTTCGCAACTCCAGCGAGTTGGTCAGATTCCCATTGTGTGCAATGGCAAGGTGGCGGGAGCGGTTGGTTATCAAGAAGGGCTGGATGTTTATCAGTGACGACGCCCCGGTGGTGCTGTAGCGCGTATGGCCGATAGCGATGCCGCCGCTGAGTTTGGAAAGAACGTCCTCTTTGGAAAAAACCTCGGAAACTAATCCCATCCCCTTGTGGAGATGAATTGCTCCGTCATCCGAGGTGACAATGCCCGCCGATTCCTGCCCTCGATGCTGCAGGGCGTAGAGGCCAAGGTAGGTCAACTCGGCAGCCTTGGAGTGGCCGACTATTCCGAATACGCCGCACTGATCGTGTATAATTGAGTCTAACATCCGCCGCTCTCCTTACGCACGTTTGAAAAGATACCAATCTACCATCCACCGTTCCAAAAGTCAAATGCTTTAGGAGGTTGATGAATAATCAGCCACAGCGGTTTCATAATCAGGGGGAAGGAACGGATAGAGATACTCAGGAATCTCCTGCGCTACATTGGCCTTGACAAGGACCAGATTGAAGCTGTCTTGGGAGTCCAGGAACCGGATGCGGCGTTTCAGCAGGTGGCTCTGGAATACTTAGATGAGGAACCATGCCAAGCGCAAGCCGCCGGACGATTATGACCCGGATGAATAAGAACAGCCGGCCGATCCCGTCTCGTCGGAGTGAAAACGACCGGCTGATATGTTGGCAGGAGGTGTCTGTGTCGGAGCTACCCCCCAAACCCGGGGTCAAAGTCAATCCGGTCAACTAGGTCCGGATAGTCAATCAGGGGGTTCCGATTGCCTTGTATCTCATAGATGGCGGCGTTGCGATGGTACTCGTACTCACTCGGCGCGTCCTTTTTGTGCCAATCCTTCAGAATCTCAAACCGCTCCCGTTGCAGTTCACGACACTCGTCGCCAATCAGCTCCGGATATCGCAACAGGAAGTAAAGGGTGGCTCGCGCAACCGCTCCCTTGCCCTCAAAAGGTTCGAATTTGTCGTCCTCTCGCTTTCCACATTCTTCCCTTTCCGATTCCTGCTCCGGGCTGGGGAAATCGGGGAAGTCGAAGTAGGGAATGTTGCTGCGGTAGCTGTTGCAGTTGGATTCGCAAGTGAACAGGTGATGTAAATCCCCCCTCATCGGCTCGGCCTTGTTGTACCATGACTGACAGACAACGTGTTCGCAGTTGTACGGACTCTGGGCTTCGAGAAGATCCAGCGCCTCTTCGCGATCCTCAGCACTGATACCTTCCGTCATCATCTCGGCCAGTCTGGTGTCGAGTTTGCGCTCGATTTCAATATCTGCCAGGATCATTTCCAGCGGGTCAACATCCATTCCCGAGTAGATGCTCTTCAGGGTCAGATCTTTGCGGAGATCGATCCAGGGATACAAATACAGCTTCTTGGCTGATTTGTACTTGGGTCGCTCGATGTGGCTATCCCTCAGCAATTGGTGAAGCACATGATAACCATCGACTCCTGACAATTGGTCAATGTCATCCGGATAGTAGGCATCACGATCCTCTCGATCGGCATCAGGATCATAGTAGGTTCGGCCGGCATACGAGTCGATAATCGCCTGGGCGTCTTCCCGGTCTTGAGTATCCGCTACGGATGGGGCGGTCGGGGCGTCAGCAACATCACTCTTGGTCGCCGGACGTGTCGGGGGGATCATCGATGGACCTCCGGCAGGGCCGAAATTCAGTCTGAAGTACCAACTCACGGAGCCGTCATCTTCAACGGTCGGCGAGTCTGGTCCGGCCGGCGATCCGACCTTCTGTCGACCGGCAGCCGTGACTACGAGTTCATCGTGGGTCCTTGCCTCCATCGCCCTGGCAAACATAGCCCTTCGCGGAGGCGTGAGGGGCAGTGCTTTCACGTGCTCGACGATCTTGCTGATTCGAATTCCCTCGTTGGCCACCCAGGCAACCAGGTGAGCCGTGCGCGGATCACCGTTCCACCGCGAGCCGTCGATCATCAGGATATGGTCTTCTTCATCCTTCTTCGGCACACCGGAATGATGTAACGCTGCCACCTCCCACTGATCATTGCAAACCATAGCCCCCGATGAACCCCTTTCGGTGTCAGTGACATAGAGCAGGTAATTGTCAGAGACGTCGATAATCTCGTTCTGTCTTAGTGCAACCTGTTTGGGCTCCCCGCCGGGATGCTGAATGATATTGACCCGTTCACTCACAAGTGCCTTTCCAGATTCGCTGATCAGCGGATTCCAGCCGAAATCCGATACCGATTGCCCCTGGCCGTTCGTCGGATCGACAGCTACCAGGGAAAAGTCCAGTGTGCGACTCGTTATGAAGAAAACATCCGGCTGGAACCTGAAGGTCACCGGGGAGCTCATCCGGTTGGCTGCCGTGCGGTAGTAATTGAACTCCACGAAACTGGAGGCCGCCTGATTGGAATCTTCGAGCACGTGGTTATTTGTGATCAACAATCGCGGGGACACCATGAAACCGGTACCATAACCGATTGTCCCCCCTCCGGGGCCGCAGAGAACCACCCGCCCAACCGAACGAGACACAACAGAGCCCCGGTGTAAAAACGATACACTCATCAACTCGTTGGTCTGGATCACCCGTTCCAGTACGCTGACATCTGGACCGTCTTTTGCCTCGAGGACATTATCGATACCTCGCTGGAACGACTTCCTTCTACCCAGCGTTTCCAGACGCCGAAGCGTCCGCATGGGGTCATCAATCTTACGCCAATCACCACCCTTGCCGAGAGTGTCCCTGTTCTTCTTCTTTTCTTTCCTCTGTTTCTCCCGACTTGCGAATCGCCTGGCAGTCTGTTCCATCATCTGTTGTAGAACCGCCTTTTGTATCATCTCTATCCTCCTGGTTTTGGATTGTTTCTCATTCCGTTATGTTTTACGCAGTGCACCACTGGGGACCCGCAGTGTTGAAAGACACCTATCGGTACATCCGACACCGACTGCAACTGAGCCGGACCATTATTAACCTGCTGTCAAATACCCTGAAAACTCACATACGTTCAGCCGAGAGCAATATGGTTCCACCGGGACAGTTGGTCAAGCAGAAAGTGTCGCCGGACCCAATGTCCAGATCAGAAATGTGCTCGATCCTCTGACGTGTTGGGGGTGAGGCCTTCGCACAGCAAATTCAGCCGATAGCGCTGTATTCGAGTGGTTAGACTGTGACTGTCTATCGATACT
>JAGLUH010000320.1 GCA_023134875.1 Candidatus Zixiibacteriota bacterium | reverse complement strand
GGGGAATCGGCTGCCGTGTCGGCATCGGATCGTGTTCCCATCTATCTGCGGGACGTGGCTGCTGTCAGGTATATCCTCAGTGAACCGGAGAATATCGTCCGGGTAAATGGCCGCCGCTGCGTGGGATTGGAGATATTCAAGGAGCGCAAAGCCAACACCATCGACGCCGTCAACACCGCCAGGAAGGCATTGCAGCGGCTGGGCTCTTCTCTGCCCGGCTATGAACTTGAAGTGATCTATGACCAGGGGCGTTTTATCGCCGCCGCAGTCACTGAAGTCGGAGAGGCGGCGATTATCGGTGTCATTCTGGCGATGCTGGTTCTGTTTGCTTTTCTGCGTCGCCTGGGCACCACTGCGGTAATCAGCCTGGCGATTCCGGTTTCGGTGGTCGCCACTTTCAACCTGATGTATTTCAATAACCTCACTCTCAACATTATGACTCTCGGCGGCCTTGCGCTGGGCGCGGGAATGCTGGTCGATAATGCGATTGTGGTGATGGAGAATATCTTCCGCCACCTGGAAGAGGGCAAAAAGATCAGGGAAGCCGCTATCCTCGGCGCCGGTCAGGTCGGCGGTGCTATCACCAGCGCCACCCTGACAACTATTGTGGTCTTTCTGCCGATTGTCTACCTGCATGGCGCCGCCGGTGAACTCTTTCGGGAGCAGGCCTGGACGGTCGCCTTCGCGCTGGTTTCCTCTCTTTTTGTCGCTCTGCTGGTAATGCCGATGCTGTCGGTGAAGTTGCTTAAGACTACCCGGCAGATAAAGACCAGGACAGCGATAAGTTTTCCCCGCTATCGTCGGTTCTTGGGCAAGGTTCTTGACCGACGCTGGTCAGTGGTCGGCGCCGGCCTCCTGCTGATCATCGCCACCTGCCTGCTGCTGCCGCTGGTCGGAGGCGAGTTCATTCCCCGCAGCGATCAGGGAGAGTTCTATATCAATATCGCTCTCCCCGAGGGGAGCAGTCTGGAGCGTACCGCCGGCGCGGTAGCGAATATCGAGTCAATCATCGACCAACAAATCGGCACAGAAGTGCAGGCGGTTTACTCCCGTATCGGACCCGGCGGCGACCTGGCTGAGAGTGAAACCGACCTCGAGGATGAGAACAACGCCGTCATTCATCTGATTTTGAAACGTGATCGCCGCGCAGCGACGCCGGAACTGATTGACCGATTGAATCGGCAGCTTGCCGATATCCCCGATCTCAGAATCGAATTTGTGCAACAACAGACGGCGCTGCAGCAGACGCTGGGCACCGCTGCCGCCCCACTGGTGGTGGAGATCAAAGGCAAAGACCTCGATGTTCTTTCCCGCCTGGCCGACAGCGTGCAGGCTCGCCTGCAAACCATCCCCGACCTGGCTAATATCGAGACCGGCTTTCGGCGAGGGCGGCCTGAAGTCGACATTGTCATTGACCCGCAAATCGCCGGACGCTACTCCCTGACTGTCGATCAAATCGCCCGACAACTGAGTGACCAGCTTGGCGGACGCCAGGCGGGAGAACTAAAGTACCAGGGAGAATACAGCGATATCACCATCCGCCATCCCCGGGTATCGCTCACCGAGCTTGACCGTTTGCTGCTGGAGACGGCCTCCGGCCTGCGGGTGCCGCTGATGGAGGTGGCCGACATCGATTACACGTACGCTACCCGCGAGATCACTCATACCAACCAATCCCGGGTAGGCAAAGTCACAGCGCAACTGGCTACCGATCAATCCTTCGACAAGGTTGTCGCCCGCGTCAAAGCGGCGCTCGCAACCCTTCAGGTACCGGCGGAGTACTCCTATGCCGTGACCGGCGAGGAGGAGAAACGCAGCGAGGCGCTGGGTAATCTCAAATTCGCTCTGCTGCTGGCGGTCATTCTGGTCTACATGGTGATGGCCTCCCAGTTTGAGTCGCTGCTGCATCCGCTGGTTATCATTCTCACTCTGCCGCTGGCGGGAGTCGGCGCTGTCCTGGCGCTGCTGGCGCTGGGGATTTCCTTCAACGTCATGTCCCTGATCGGTATTATCATGCTGGCCGGTATTGCCGTTAATGATTCGATCATCCTGGTAGACTGTATCAATCAACTGCGCCGTGCCGGTCACGGTCCGCGGGAAGCCGTCATCATTGCCGGCCAGATGCGTATCCGTCCGATCGTAATGACCAGCATTACGACCGTGCTGGCGCTGCTGCCTCTGACCATCGGCCTCGGTGAGGGCGTGGCTCTGCGGGCGCCGCTGGCGGTAGCGGTCATCGGCGGGCTGGTGACAGCGACTCTGCTCACTTTGGTGGTCATTCCCGCCGTCTATTATCTCCTGGCCGGCAAGGTTGGAACCGCGTCGCCGGTGCAGACAGACAATTAAGTCATGATCAGGTTTATTATCGCTCGTCCCGTGATGGTCTCGATGATCTTAATCGGGCTCTGCCTGCTCGGTATTGTCTCCTACCATCAGCTTCCGGTGGAACTGATTCCCTATGCCGAACTGCCGATGCTGATCGTGCAGGCCTACTCGGTGCGCGACGCCGACCCGGAATTGGTTGAAAAGGAAGCGGTGCTGCCCCTAGAGGGAGCGATTGCCGAACTGACTGATATCGACCGCATTGAGTCCTATGTCGATCGGCGGCGGGCGATAATCTTCGTCTACTACAACCAGTCCACCAATCTCAAGTATGCCTATCTTAAGCTCCACCAGCAGGTGGAATCGGTCAAACCGGAGCTGGGCGATGATTACTATGTCATGGTGGTCAAGATTGATACCGAGCAGCTTGCCAACCAGTTCATGTCACTGCAGGTGCGGGGCGGCGGCGGTCTTGATCGTATTCGTCATTTGGTGGATCGCGACATTGTGCCGCCATTGGAAAGTATCGACGGCATCGCCAACGTCGAGGTCTATGGCGGGCGGCAGCGTTCCATCGAGGTGCTGCTTGATGAAGCCGCGCTGCAGGCTCACCATCTCACTGCCGCCAGTGTTACTTCCCAGCTTGCCGCCGGCAGCAGCCGCAAGCGGTTTCTCGGTCATGCCTATGACAACAGGTCTAAGTACTTTGTCAATCTCACCGCCGATTATACTGAGATCACCGATCTGGAAGACATCATCATCAAGGAGGAGGGGCCGGTACTGCTCAAGCATGTCGCCAGCGTGATCGACGGCGGCGCCGAGGAAGAAACCATTTCCCGCGTCAACGGCAAAGAGGCGATTACCATCTCCCTGATTCGGGAAACCGAAGCGAACCTGCTTTCCCTTTCGGGCAGCACGCGCAGAATAATCGACAAGCTGAATCAAAAGGTCGCCGCCCAGGACCTGGAATTGGTTATCCAGAGTGACGCCGCTGAAGTTATCGAAGAAAACATCGACCTGATCAAGCAACTGGCGTTGATAGGGGGAATCCTGGCAGTGGTAATCCTCTGGCTCTTCCTGCGGAATCTTTCGCTGGTGCTATTAGTTGCCGCCGCGATACCAGTTTCTATCCTGATTGCATTGAATGCCTTTTATGCCTTCGGTATCACTATCAACACCCTCACGCTAGTAGGCATGGCGATCGCCCTGGGGATGTTACTGGATAACAGTATCGTCGTGCTGGAAAATATCTATCGTTTAATGGCAAGGGGCAAGTCCGCCCTCGACGCAGTAGTAACAGGCGTCGGTGAGGTCTGGCGCCCAGTAGTCGCCGCAACGCTGACCACGATCTGCGTCTTTCTCCCCTTTCTCTATTCAGAGAACTTCCTGGTCCGGATTCTCGGTCGCCACATCGGCGTGTCGATTATCTCAACCCTGCTGGTGTCGCTGCTGGTGGCCTTTCTGCTCATTCCGGTCTGTGCCGGCAAGCTGCTGTCGCGGCGTTCGGCAGCAAACACCACTACCTTCAATGTTGTCTCCCAGAACAATCGCTTATTGCAGCTTTATACTCTTCTTTTGAAATCATGCCTGCGCTTTCCGGCACGGACCATCATCTGGGGGGTGGTTCTTTTCTTTGTGAGCGTGTTGATCTGCCTGGCAGTGAGTGTTTCGGTCTCCGAGGAGGTGGAGCTTGATGAATTCACCCTCTACGTGACGTTGCCGTCGGGGGCTACGCTGGAGTCCGCCGATCAGCAGGTTGCAAAAATGGAGGAAAGAGTCAGCGACATTGCTGAAGTGGAGGATCGTCTCGCCAATATCTCGGAAGATCAGGCGACGCTTACGTTCAAGTTGAAAGAAGACTACCAGGATATCGACCGGCGCGACTTGAACGGCATCAAAGAAGATATCCTTGAGAAGTTGGCGGATGGTTTCCCCCGCGTCGACTTTTCCTATGAGCAGCCGGCGACCAATGTACGCTACCGTTCCGGCCGGGGCGGCCCCTCCGGTCGCGCCTTTATGCGGCTGTTGGGGATTGGCTCACCGGAGGAAAAAGTGGTGATCAAGGGACAGAACCTCCCCCTGATGCGTGTGATCGCCGACGACATCAAGTACAATATCGACAATCTGCAAACGGTCGATCGTTCCCACTTGAATATCGCCGAAGGCCAGCCGGAGTTGCGGCTGCTCTTTGATCGAGCGCTGCTCAGCCATTTCGACATACCGTTGCAGTCGGTGGCGGCGGAACTCTCCGGTTTCCGTAGCGAGTACCGCAGCGGCGTCACGATCAAACAGGGTGACGAGGAAATTGACGTCGTCATCAAGAATGAGAGCCTGGAAGAGAAAAGCAGCGACGATCTTAAGGAGCTGCGGATACCGACACGATCGGGGGGCACGGTTCCTTTGCTGCAACTGGCGCAGTTGCTTTATGCGAAGGGCTATTTCAATATCAATCGGGTCAACCAGGAGCAGCAGGTCGAAATCACCTACCGTTTCGGGAAGGATATCAGCGACACTAAGGATCTGCTGGAGATGGCGCGCCGGGAAATCGATCAGATTGTCGCCGGTATCGAGATACCGGCCGGAATTGCGGTGGCGGTGGTTCACGAGGAAACCGAGTTCAGCGAATTCTACTTTCTGATTGGCGCGGCCATTATCCTGATCTACATGATTCTGGCCAGCGTCTTCGAGTCGCTGGCGACACCGCTGGCGATGATGTTCACCATTCCCCTGGCAACCATCGGCGCCTTCTGGGGTCTGATTGTCACCGGCCATTCCCTTCTCAACGCCAACTCCCTCATCGGCTTTTTGATCCTCTTAGGCGTGGTGGTAAACAACGGTATTATCATGATCGATTATTCGCGGTTGCTGCGGCGACAGGGAATGCGGCCTGAGCGCGCGCTCCTGACCGCGGGCCAGGCGCGGGTCCGACCGATACTGATTATGGCGATCACCACAGTGGTGGCGATGCTGCCGCTGGCGATGGGCAAGGCGGAGTATGTAGGCAAGATCGGCGCACCCTTTGCCGTCACCGTGATCGGCGGGCTTACCGTCGGCACCCTGTTCACCCTGGTATTTATCCCTACCGCCTATTCCGGCCTGGAGAACGCCATCAACTGGTGGCGCCGCCTGAACGGGAAAACCAAGGCGGCACAGGTGCTGGCGTTTGCCGGCGGCTGCTGGTTGATCTACCAGCACGTCGATTCCCTGCTCTGGCGTTTTGCCAATCTGGCGGCACTGGTGACGATCATTCCCGCGCTTACCTATTTCACCCTTACCAGCCTGAGACGGGCACGCACCCGCATAATCGCCGCGGATGAACCGATTAGAATCACGGTTCGCAATATCGTGAAGAATTACGACGATCATTCCCGCTTTGTCCGTGAGTGGCGCAAAGCGGAACGACAGCGTCCCCGATTACTCCGTGAAGGCAAGCTGCAGACCACTCCCCGACTGATCAGCCTGCTGTGGCAATTGCCGCTTTATCTCTTTGTGATCTACTTCGTTTATATTTACCTGCAAAGTGGTTTCTGGCTCTGGTTTCTCTCGCACGCCGCCTTTATCTATACAATCTACCTGGCGCAACCTTTGCTGCTAGGCAGCCGACAAACCGCGGTGAGACCTACCGCGCGGCGACTGATATACAAACTCCTCTACTGGGGTATTCCCACCGCCAATCTTGTTCTCTTCTTAGTTCGTTGGGATGACCTGGCACTGGTGATAATGACCGGCTGCTTCTGGTATCCCGCGCTTTTGATCTATGCGACATCACGCAAGCTGCATCATCAGCAAATCGAAATCAGCCGGGTGAGCGGCAGGTTTGCCTTGCTGCGACGGATGTTCTACCGCTTAGTGCAGCGCGTACCCGTGATCGGTCGGCGCAAGAAACCGTTTCGTGCACTCAATCGCGTTTCCCTGGAGATTACCAGTGGTATGTTCGGGCTGGTCGGTCCCAACGGCGCCGGTAAAACCACATTGATGCGAATCATCTGCGGCATCCTGGAGCCGACTCGCGGCGTGATTACGGTCAATGGTCTTGATTCGCAGAAGCACCGCGAGGAATTGCAGGGATTGATCGGTTATCTGCCTCAGGAATTCGGAACCTACCAGAACATGACGGCATATCAATTCCTTGACCATCACGCCCTGCTGCTGGGAATCTGGGACAGCCAGCGACGTCAAGCTGCGGTGAAGAACGCCATCGCTTCAGTTCATCTTGATAAAGAGCGCAACAACAAGATCAAAACCTTTTCCGGCGGCATGAAGCAGCGGGTCGGTATTGCCCAGACCCTGCTTCACCTGCCCCGCATCCTGGTGGTCGATGAACCGACCGCCGGACTCGATCCCCGTGAACGCATCAGGTTCCGGAACCTGCTGGCGCAACTGGCACGTGACCGCATCGTGATCTTCTCAACTCATATTATCGAGGATGTCTCCAGTTCCTGCAACCGCGTGGCGGTTCTCAACGAGGGCGAAGTGCGTTTCCTCGGTACACCGCAGGAGATGGTGGCGCGTGCCACAGGATGCGTCTGGCAGGCGAACGTCAGTGAAGAGACTTTCGAGGAAATCCGCCACACCCTGAAAGTAGTACATCATCTCTATGAGGGCAACACCATCCGTGTCAGAATAATCGCTTCTTGTCAGCCTCTCCCGCAGGCCCGCGAAGTGTTGCCCACCCTGGAGGATGCCTACCTCTGGCTTTTGGATGAGCAGGAGGATAAGTGAAAATGAGTGGGCTCAGCTCCAAGAAAGCAGGCGCCCTAGCAGCGGCAGCCCGAAGTCTCCTTACCTTCCTGCGCTACAACGCCAAACTATCCTTTGCCGGTAAGTTTATCTATTTCCTGCTGGCGGCGGTGGCAGTCTTCTTTCTGATCATTTTTATTCATACAATTAGTGAGGAGACGCCACCGAGCGCTCAGACGGTTTTCTACTTTTTGCTGGTGCCGGCGACATTGCTGATATTCTATCCCTCGGCCTATTCGATTCAGGGTGATATCGATTCCCGCATGCTGGAAACTCTGTTCGGCATACCTGATTATCGCTACAAGGTCTGGCTGGTGCGTAACCTGGTACAGTATTTAGTGATGCTGGGATTGCTTATGGTGCTGGCTCTTTTTTCCCGGGTCGCCCTCGCCGATTTCGATCTCACGGCGATGATATTCCATCTCCTGTTTCCAGTCGTTTTTCTCGGTAGCGCCGCTTTCATGCTGTCGACCATTACCCGTAGCGGTAATGCCACCGCCGCGATCATGGTGGTGCTCCTGCTCTTTTTCTGGATAGCTCAGGAACCACTGGAAACCAGCCGGTGGAACCTCTTCCACAACCCCTTCAGCCCACAGGAAGAACTCGATGTTCTCCTCTGGGCACGGACTACTCTCTACAACCGTATCTACATTCTGGTTGGTTCGATGCTGGCTACGATGTATGGTCTGCTACGGCTGCAAAAGCGCGAGAAGTTTATTTAGCGTGCGGTTACAGCTCTTTCTCTTGGCACAGTACCGACTTGTAGGTGTTGAACACGATCTCCAGCGGCCGGTAGGGAACTTTGGGGAGCGTGATGCGTTGCTTGAGTTGGTCGATGCGGAGCCGCAAGGTAGTATGATAATCACCCTCCATGACGATGGTGACCGGCACCAGCATCTGGAAATCTTCAGTGACATTTCTGGTTTCGATATCAAAAGACACCAGGTACTGACCGTCAGGGTCCTGACTCGAGGAGGCTTTCCAGCGGTAATACGGCACCTGGATATCGTAAACATACTGGTCAAAGAACCAAGAAAGGTCACCACCATAATGTTTCTCAGCGATTCGGATAAAATCAGCGGTGCTGGCCTCTTTCCAGTAGTAGCTATCGATGAAATCCTTAAGCATGGCCATAAACCGCGAATCATCATTCCCGGCGAAATCATACATCAGCATACGCAGCATGTATAGTATGTAAGCCCCTTTACTGTACACCAGCGTATGGTAATCGGAAGACTTGGAGGAGGCGAGACGATACCCCATCCAGATCGGTCCGGCGTCATTGCCTTCCATGTATGCTCTTTTATATCCCGACTTGCTGTAGGAACCCTTTTGCATAACATCATCGCGCCAGTTATCGAGCAGATCAAAGAAGCGGCGCCGGTACAATTCGCTTTCCCGGTATTTTCTCTGGATATACCAGGCGGCCATGTATTCGGCGAAACCTTCGGAAAGCCACTGGTCGTGATAGGAGTCCCAGCCGACCACATGTCCCCACCACTGGTGCGAGACTTCGTGCGCCACGAAAGCATCGGTATATCCCTGACGCGTCACTTCAAAACTTGCCCACGCCAGGTGCAACAGCCCGGGCATTCCCACCCCGTAGGTGGCAGGAATCTCCGTCGCCCACAATTTATCAAAAGGGTATTCCGCCAATTCAGCGGTGAAGAGAGTCGTCGCCGCCTTGATATCAAGCATCACCGCCTCCCTGATGCCTCCCGAGAAGGCGCCGTGCGATTTCCCCCCGTAGACTTCAATCGGTGTCCCGTCGGCCAGAGCTGTTGAGTCCCGATTGAACAAGCCATAGTTGAACGATACCGCCGCCAGCGGATAGCGGGAAGCATCCCACTCGGTGATTCGAAAATCGCCCTCCACTCGTTCCGATATCTTGTCACCGACCGAAAGGAACGTATATTGTTCAGGACAGGCGAACTTGAGCTTATAGCGAGCGCGTTTCAAGTAACCATAGCGGGGATACCAATGCGTCGTACTAACTAGAATGGGGTTACCCCATGAAGTCTTCGCTATAAGCTCCTTGGAGGAGTAGTTGAACCTGATAGAAGTTCTTTTTCCCATCCTTAGCGGACGGTTAAAATAGACCGTAATCGCACTTTCATCTTTAAGCTTTTGCCAAAAGAGAGAGTCGTCAGTCTCGTCAGTGACCTTGATGCTGCTCTGCATTAGATCATCAAAAATGGTGAAGGTAAGCGCCCTAAGGTTGTCGACCCGGGGCAGAAAAGAAAGCTCGACTCCAAGGTCAATTTTGGCTGACTGCCAGATTTTGCAGTTGATATCATATTGAAGACTATCGATCAAGTCCTTGTTTTCATGATCCGGCCCCCAGGGGAGGTCGTTATACTGGTCAGGTGAATGGAAGCTGCAAACCGGCTCCGGATAGGATCCTTTGGCGGTGTGGCTATGCTTGTAGAGCGCGATTTCCTCGATTTCCGTGGGATCATACCGGAAAACCGTCTCGCCGCGGCGAGTCTTGAACCGGGCCAGGAAACGACCGGCAAGCTGCGGCTGCAACAGGTCAGGCAGGATTTCCATCGCAAAACCCCTTTTGAATTCCTTCTCGATATAGTCAGCGAAATTATCGAGCGCACTGCCAGCGTTGCTCTTGTTGCCAAGGGGAAGGAATTGGAGCTTTGCCGACAACTCATCTGCCGTGCCATCGGTGAAAAAGAGGGCGAGCTCTTTGAAACTCCAGTCGGCGATAGTGTCCTTGCACAGTTTCTTCAGCATGAACTTCTCCACCCGATTGGGCGGCGACATCAGGAACCTGCCCTTGCCCTTGAAGGCGGCGCCGATTGGCCTGCCGAGCACATCAGTGGAGAGAGTGAGCACCCCTTCTTCGAGAATGAATCTGACACCTCCCCTTTCTATGACCAGGTTGGCAACGTCAGCTTGTCGATCATAATCAGGTGCAATCAGATCGATGCTGTCGACCAGGGCGGCGAAATCGGCGGGAGAGGCCATCACTGTCGCCGCTAACAGGATGACAAGTATTACACTCGATAAGAACCAACGCACGGTTCCACTCCTTCCTGTTCAAAATGGTCTGCC
>JAGLUH010000032.1 GCA_023134875.1 Candidatus Zixiibacteriota bacterium | reverse complement strand
AGAAGACAGTCAGAATTGGCGTGAAGACTGAGGAAGAACCGGTTGCCAGACAGAAGATAGAGGACCTTACCGGAAAGAAATTCTTCTATTACTTCGGCGGCGGCAAGGCTGAAGGAACTGGCACGATGAAAGACACTCTCGGCGGCAAGGGGGCCGGTCTAGCGGAGATGACCAATACTGGTATCAACGTTCCTCCGGGGTTCACGATCTCGACCGATGCCTGTCGGCTTTACTATGAAAACAATATGTCTCTGCCCAAGCCCTTTGATAAAGAAATGAAAAAGATGATAGAGCGCCTGGAGAGTGATATGGGCGCCCAGTTCGGCGATGTGGTAAAACCTCTGCTGCTGTCGGTACGGTCAGGCGCCAAATTCTCGATGCCGGGCATGATGGATACTGTCCTTAACCTCGGGCTTAACACGGAGACAGTAAAAGGTTTTATCGAGAAGACGAACAACCCGAGATTCGTCTATGATCTCTATCGGCGTTTCATCTCCATGTTCGGTAATGTGGTGCTTGGCATCGACAGCGACCTGTTTGAAGAGGTCATCACCAAAAAGAAAAAGCAGCGTCGGGTCAAGCAGGATTCCTCGCTGTCAGCCGAAGACTTCAAAGCAATCGTGAAGCAATTCTTGAAAGTCGTCGAGAAAAAATCGGGCGAACCGTTCCCTGCTGATCCCTGGGTACAGTTGCAAATGTCGCGGGATGCCGTCTTTAGAAGTTGGAATGCACCGCGAGCGATCACTTACCGAACAGCACACCATATTCCCGCTGATTTGGGTACGGCGGTCAATATCCAGGCGATGGTTTACGGCAATATGGGCGGGACCTCGGCCACCGGCGTCGGTTTCACTCGAAATCCCGCCACCGGCGCTCGGGAGTTCTACGGTGAGTTCCTGGTCAACGCCCAGGGAGAGGATGTGGTGGCTGGTATCCGCACTCCGCAGCCGATTGCTGAACTGGAAAAGGTTTTGCCGGAAGCGTTTGCCAAACTGAAGCGAATTACCGCCAAACTGGAGAAGCATTACCGCGATGTCCAGGATTTTGAATTCACTATCCAGGAAGGCAAGCTGTACATGCTACAGACCCGCACCGGCAAGAGAACAGCGCAGGCGGCGGTGAAGATTGCGGTGGATATGGTAAAGGAGAAGCTCATTACCAGGGAAGAAGCTTTGCTGCGGGTGGAGCCGGAGCAGTTGGAACAGTTGCTGCATCCCCGCATTGATCCCAAAGCCAGCGTCCAGGTGATCGCCACCGGTTTGACGGCATCTCCGGGCGCCGCTTCGGGCAAAGTAGTTTTTCATGCTGACGAAGCGGTGCGCCTCAAGGAAAAGAATGAGAAAACCATCCTCGTGCGTATGGAGACCAATCCCAATGATATCGCCGGCATGATCGCCGCCGAGGGAATCCTGACGGCGCGCGGCGGCATGACTTCGCACGCGGCGGTAGTGGCTCGGGGTATGGGCAAACCATGCGTGGCTGGTTGTGAGGATATCCGTGTATATGAGGCCAGACGCCAGTTCGCCATCGGTACCCTGGTGGTCAAGGACAAAGACATTATCACCATCGACGGTACTACCGGCAAGGTAATATTGGGAGAAGTGGCCACTATTGATCCAGAGCTTTCCGGTGAGTTTGGCATTTTCATGGAATGGGCGGATGAAGAGCGGCGGCTGGCAGTTCGCACCAATGCTGACACGCCGGTCGATTCACAGACAGCGCTCAAATTCGGCGCCCAGGGTATTGGCCTCTGTCGAACGGAGCATATGTTCTTCGGCAAAAACCGCTTGCCCCATGTTCAGAACATGATCCTGGCAACCACCCAGGATGAACGTCAGGCAGCCCTTGACCGGCTGGTGACTTTCCAGCGGCATGATTTCAAGGCTATCTTTGAAGCAATGGAGGGATTGCCGGTAACGATCCGTACCCTTGATCCGCCCTTACATGAGTTTCTGCCGAAGGCGGAAGATATCCAGAAGGAATTGGCGGAACTTCAGGACCTTCCTGATGAGGAGAAGGAAGAGAAGAGCAAGCGCTTGCAGAAAATCCTGACGCAGATTGAACAATTGCATGAGCAGAACCCGATGCTGGGACATCGCGGCTGTCGTCTCGGCATCACCTATCCTGAGATCACCGAGATGCAGGCCAAAGCGATTTTCACGGCGGCGGCGGACCTGATCAAACATGGCAAGAAAGTGTTCCCTGAGGTGATGATCCCGCTGGTCGGGCACCGCGCGGAACTGGCGCACCAAAAAGAGATAGTGGTCAGGGTTGCCGAGCAGGTGATGCGGCGACACAAGGTGGAGATACCTTACCTAGTCGGGACAATGATCGAAGTCCCGCGCGCGGCGCTGATCGCCGATCAGATTGCCGAAGAAGCGCAATTCTTCAGTTTCGGCACCAATGATCTCACGCAGATGGCGATGGGATTCTCCCGTGACGATGCCACCAAGTTCCTGCGTTATTACTATGATAAAGGCATTCTCAATGTCGACCCTTTTGTAACATTGGATCAAGAGGGCGTCGGCCAGTTGGTGGCGATGGCGACGGAGAAGGGACGCAAGGTTCGCCCCGATTTGAAAGTCGGCATCTGCGGTGAGCATGGCGGCGACCCTGCCAGTATTGAATTCTGTCACCAGGTAGGGCTCGATTACGTCTCTTGTTCACCTTACCGTGTGCCTGTCGCCAGGCTGGCGGCGGCTCAGGTAGTTGTCCGAGAGAAACTGGCGGAGATGGAAAGCAAACTGAAGACCGCCAAGGTTGCCAAGACAAAGGAGATAAAGCCAAAAGCGACTAAGGCCAAGGCAACTAAAACCAAAAAGAAAAGGTAACCTTGTAGGTCGAAACTCCTGCGGTTCCGACGATCTATTCTTGTGGCTGGTGTACGCCCTCGTGCACCAGCTTGCAATTTCCTACCAAGAGAATTTGTATGCGTCGGTTCCGATTGACATAACGACCTGCTTTGCTTAACATGGCCGATTATGTGACCGGCAGTCGTCCTCGCCTGCCGCGGTTACTGTGGCTGATGTACGCCCTCGTGCACCAGCCTGCAATGATGGTGTTAATGATGTATGATATAAGCCAAGAGGTGAAATTGTAATGGAAAGTGTATCAGAAAGATTAGCGCACTGGGTTTACAACCTGAAATATGAAAACATCCCCGACGAAGTCATTGACGCGGCCAGGAGAATCCTGCTTGACACGGTCGCCTGTTGTCTGGGCGGACATCATGCGCATGACGCCAAACTGGCGGGTAAAGTGATCGCCGAGTTGGGCGGTAAACCGGAGGCGACGATTATCGGCTCCAACCGAAAAACCAATGTCTACAACGCCGCCCTGCTTAATGCCATCCAAGTGCGGGCAATGGATTACAACGACATCTACTGGAAAGAGGACCCGTCGCATCCATCCGACATCATTCCCGCTGGTATTGCTATGGGAGAACGCACCGGCAAATCAGGCAGGGATTTGCTGACGGCAATTGTGATCGGGCACGAGATCGAAATGCGTCTCTGTGAATTCGCTCACCCCGGTATCCGGGAACGCGGCTGGCATCATGCCACCCTCACCGCTTTTGTCTCGCCGCTGGTGGCGGGCAAGATGCTCGACCTTAATCCGGAGCAACTTACTCACGCCACCGCGATTGCCGCCTGCCACTCGTTTACCTTAGGCGCGGTAGCGGCGGGCAAACTGTCGATGATGAAGAATACCGCCGACCCGATGGCGGCGCACGCCGGCGTGATGGCGGCACTGCTGGCCCGGGAGGGTTACACCGGCACCATTCAAATCTATGAAGGCAAGGAAGGCTTTTACCAGCAATTGGGAGGCGACTTTGAAACCGAACTGCTCTTCGACGGTCTCGGCACTGACTGGCGCGTATCTCATATCTCTTTCAAAGCTTTCCC
>JAGLUH010000319.1 GCA_023134875.1 Candidatus Zixiibacteriota bacterium | reverse complement strand
TGGATTCCCGCGTACGCGGGAATGACATTATAGGAAACACATGCCGGGTGTGCACGACATACTCCAGCTCCTGAAGCAGGATGTACCGCGAATCGACGTCGGCGGCGTGTTTGGTTCTGCGCGCGCGTATATCCTTGCGCGCATGGTTGAGGACACGCCCGATCGCACGCGCCTCGTCATCTGCCCCACCGAAGACGCGGCCACGACACTTCTGCAGGACATAGAACTCTTTCTGCCCGAAGCCCTGCACCATCGTGTGCGCGCATTTCCTGAAGCCGACACCCTCCCCTATCTCAAACTCTCGCCCGATCCCGTACGCTGGGCCGACCGCATGGAGCGCCTGTACGAACTCAATGCGGGACACGCGATCACGATCATTACGACAATCGCGGGCGCCTCACGCGTCACACCGCCGACTTCGTTCATAGCCCACGGCTCGCGCGAGGTACGCATGGGCGCGCACCTCGACCGCGATGAATTTGCCACGTGGCTTGTGGAACACGGCTATGTCGACGTGGGCCTGGTGGAGGACGAAGGATCGTTTGCCCTGCGCGGCGGCATCGTGGACGTCTGGACGCCCACACTGGACGACCTTGTGCGCATCGAGCTCGACGGCGACGAGATCGTGAGCATGCGCCGCTTTGATCCCGCCAACCAACGTTCACGCGGCGAGTTACGGAGCGCTCACATTATTCCGGCTGGCGATGTGTGTTTCACGCCCGAGGCAACCGAGCGCGCACTGGGCAGAATCAGAAAACGCGCCGATGACAAGGGTTTGCCTGGCCCTGACAAACGCCTCATACTCGAGCGGGTGCGCGAGCGCATCACCTTCGAAGGCATCGAGACCTTTGCACCCTTCTTTCATGACGAACGCGCAACGATCATCGACTATCTGCCGCAGGACGCGCTCGTTATCATAGACGATCCCGACGACGTGCGTGAACAATTGCGCGCACACTTCGAGAAGTTACACGACCTTGCAGCAACGTCGACCTCACTGGAAACGCTCGTCAGCCCCGACGAATTGTATACAACTGCCGATGATGTACTCGCCGCCGCATCGAAATGCACGACGATGACCTGGCAGGCCACGGAAACTCCCGAAAGACTCCTTCGAGGTGGCACGCAGTCCGAAGGGCAAGTGACTCCTGCGAGGTGTTCTCGGGAAGGCGCACCCGGAGACACCTTCGAGGAATCCCGCCAAACAACCTGCGAGTCAGCACGAAGGAATCTTTTCTTCTGTTGGATATTGGATACAGCGATGCGGGTTTCTTGTATTGACATATTTGTGTTCCTTTCTAAGCGGCCCTTCTGATACATGGGCTCTATTATATCTCATCCTCACTGGCTCTTTATTTTGTTATCGGATGTTCCCATTTCTTGTTGCGTACTTTCTGCATATTACTTGAAAAATTCTCAGTGCGATTGATTACAGCAAGAAAATCAAGTAGTTATCCCGACAATCTATACGTTAATATGAATTCTCTTATTAATAAAACATAGGAAAAATATTAATACTGAGCAGGTTAACGCAACCATTCACCGCATACGCTTCATAACCTTATAGAAATATCCCTGGCTCACATGTAAATTAGCGATCGCCTGCGTGGCACGGCCGCCGGCCGCTGCCAGCGCAGCCTTGAAAATCCTGGGCACATAGTCATCAAGTGTGGTGCCCTGTTTATAGGTGAAGGGATCCTGATAAAGCGGATTGCTGCTGTCTTTTAGATTCCATTCCTTGATGCGTTTGTACAAGGTCGCGGTTGCAATACCGAGCTCTGCAGCCGTGCGCGCCGCATTAAACTTATTCAGCTGATATGATTTCGCGATGATAAGAATCTCATAGTCACGCCATGATTTCCCCAAGTCGTAAGCGTTGTGCTCATCAATGGCAACCCGCGTACCCTTTTCCCCGATCGAAATACTCACCTCGCGAGGCATTGCCTCACGACGTGCACCTACCACACGACCACCTCGTTGATACTGCGCAAACGGCGTCGTATTCGGTATCGACTGCATCGTGATCACATTCCCTTCAGCCAACGCGCATGCCACCCGTACAAGGTTTTGCAATTCGCGCACATTGCCCGGCCATGAATATTCGAGCATGCGCTTCATGAGCGCCCCATCAAATTCAATTGCACGATCCCCGGCAAACTCATCAACAAATTGTTTCACAAGCTGCGGAATATCTTCGGGACGGTCACGCAGAGGCGGAATCACCACTTTCACCTGACACAGGCGATAGAAGAGATCCTCGCGAAACTGCCCCTCGCGAACCGCCTCCTGCAGGTCCACGTTGCACGCCGCGATCACGCGCACGTCGACCGCGATCTCCTCCGAGCCCCCCACGCGGAAGAACGTGCGCTCCTGGAGCACGCGCAGGAGATCGCCCTGCAGCTTCGGCGAGACATCCCCGATCTCGTCAAGGAACAGGGTCCCCCCGTCGGCCGCTTCGAACTTGCCCTTCCTCTGACCGATCGCACCGGTGAAGGCGCCCTTCTCATGGCCGAACAGCTCTGATTCGAGCAGCGTCTCGGCCAACGCGGCGCAGGAGATCGCGACGAATGACTTCTCGGCACGCTCGCCAGCCAGGTGGATCGCGCGGGCGATCATCTCCTTCCCGGTTCCGCTCTCTCCCTGGATGAGCACGGTGCTCTTCAGGCTGGCGACATCCTTGATCAGCTCGAAGATCTCGAGCATCTTGGGATTCTTGCTGATGATGTCGTGGAAGCTGTACTGCTTGGTGAGCCGTTGCCGCAGGAGCAGGTTCTCGCGCTCGAGGCTCTTGAGCCGAACGATCCGCTCGACCAGCAGAGAGATTTCCTGTGGGTTGCACGGCTTGACGATGTACTCCTGCGCACCCTCCTTCATGGCCGTGATGGCGGTGTCGACGGTGGCGTAGGCGGTAATGATGATGACCGACGCATCGGGCCGGATGTTGCGGATCTCCATCATCGTTTCGATGCCGTCGATCCCAGGGGGCATCTTCAGATCGATGAAGTAGATCGCATACTCCTTCTCGCGCGCCATGTTGATCGCTTCGCGGCCCGAGGCGGCCGTATCGACAATGTAGCCGTCCTCCATCAGCCACGCGGCCAGCGACTCGCGCATGACGTGCTCGTCATCCACAATCAAGATCATCCACTTCTTGCTCACCGCTCTTCCTCCGCCTCCGAGATCCCCTGGGATCTGCGGTCCAGTGCCGCCATGCTATCATCCAGAAGGGTCACGCACGAGCTGCAGAATCGAGGCGCCTTGAGATCCACTTGCCGAATGCCGGTCGACAGCGACATGGTACACGTCCGGTCGACGCAGTGGGTTAGCCCGAAGGTGTGACCCAGCTCGTGGAGGGCCTCCTTGCACGCGCGTTCGGCCAGCAGACCGGCGTCAGGCTCCATCCCGTAGAACTCCTGCCGCAGGCGCGCCAGAGAAACCAGGGCCACCTGTCCGCCGAGCTGGGCTTGCCCGAAGATGAAGCTGAGCATCGGAATGAAGAGATCCCGCTCGGTGACCCCGAGTACGCGGGTGGCATCGGCGGGCACGTGCTCGGCCAGCTCCCGCAACAGGTCCGGCGAGCTGTACTGCTTCCTCGCGGGATCATAGCTGCTGTCCG
>JAGLUH010000318.1 GCA_023134875.1 Candidatus Zixiibacteriota bacterium | reverse complement strand
TGGCTTGTGCCACCGATGCAAAAACAGCCGATAACAACACCGCCATTGAGACCAAGCACCCTCTCGGTCGATTCTTGTGCATAATCACTCCTACTATCAACACTCGTTTCTACGTTCTTTAAAACCTTGGCAACATCGCTTTCAAGTCTTTCTCGCAACTTACACCAATTGCAGCCCCCAAAGGGAACGCGACAGTACCGTCCAGATCGAAGATGGCCAGCCGCTTTTTTAGCTCGACCTTATCAGTCGATTTTTTGCCCCAGGATTCCTTACGCTGGCCAACGTGTTTCTCATCAAGAGCTATAACAATATGGTCGCCGGCTTGCCAGGTAATGGTAAATTGATCCCCCGGAAAAAGTTGCTGACCCTCCAGCCATTCCCCGGTTTTACCTCCCTTTTTGACGTGAATGTGCACATGATGGTCCTCCGGGCAACTTGTCAGGGTAAAAGTATATGTCTGGCGTTTCTTAATGAAATTATTCGCCTGCGCTAAGTAGGACTTGATGCGCTGGACATCCTCCTGTCGGGTCGGGTCGCCTGCCAACTTTCCTTTAAGCTTCTTCAGCTCTTCGACCGCCGTGACCAGTAGGTACTCAGGATTACCCCGATGCTCCTTGATCGTGGCGATAAGCTCCTCAAACTTGTCACTTGCCTTTTGGACGGTCTGTGTTTCTTCCACAATTTGCTGTCGGGCTGAGGCCGCCTGTGTTAGCGCCTCGCCCATCCCTATCTCCGCTGCGCTCAGGCTTTTGCCGTAGAGACTCTTGTCGCCTTCGACCTGTTTAACAATCTTGTTCCACGCGGTGTCAGACGGGTTGAGAAGGGTGCCTTTGAATAAACCCCATAGCTTGAGAACCCGCCCGCTCCTGACGAACAGCACCGACGTCGAATCCCCTTGGTGAAATCCATTCAAAGTGGCCTCTAAACCTACAAGCCTCGGAGTCAAACGGAGACTGTCGGTACTCTGATCAATCTTCGGCCACTGGGCTGTGTCCTGGACGATCACGGTCACCCCATGTATTACCTGGTCCAGCTTACGAATCTGTTCACTCTGTAAGTCCCGGTTATACATGCTCCAGATCGCTTCAGCTGGCACAAGGAACCTGTCGAACAACCATTTCACCGTCCAGGAGTTTTGATACTTCCTATAAGCGCTCTTGATTCTCTTGCGTTCCTCCGAGGTGGCACTGGCCCTGCTGCCAGAATGCTGAGCAAGAATATTGTATTCCAGCCGCGTTGTTCGATGTAAAATCCACTGAAAGTGGTACAGGTGCGGCAACGAAAATACGCCAACCCAGATCAGACTCAGTATCGCGACATACTTTGCCAGCGTCCGGATTCTCGATACTCTCCGACTGCGTCTGATCGATTTTAGTATCCAGTAGTACGGTTCCCTAATTCCCACGGGGTGCATTTTGGATGGCGGTTTATAGATCGAGCGGCCAACATCGGTGCCGATCTTCTCTGGTTCCTCTCCGGTGCTTGAGACGAAAAATATCTGAAAATCCAGTGTTCGACCGACCACAACTTTTAGAAACTCCTTCAGTTTCACCAGGATGTCTCTCACCGCGCCGGCCCAGGTGGAGTTGGATGCAATTTTGTTGCTGGTCAAGACCCTGTCCAAAAACACTTCGTAGTCTTCAGCAAAGAAACGCTCATCCTCAGCACTGATCAAAACGGTCTGGCTCTCGGACGAGAAGCCGGGCAGGATGTCGGCCTTGGTAACCACCAGGGC
>JAGLUH010000317.1 GCA_023134875.1 Candidatus Zixiibacteriota bacterium | reverse complement strand
GGACCTTGTCCTCGCCGCTATAGCCCTTGTGAGTACGCAATCCCTGGGGCCGCCAATAGTCGCCCGTGTTCCAGGGATACTTGGCGGAGACGTTTTTTACTGCTATTCCGAAGCGCAGCAAGTCGGCGGGGAATTCCTTTGGCAGACCACTCTTTCGAGCTAACTGTGGAACATTATCAGCCCAATAGCTGCGCTTGGCCAGATGAAGCAAAGCGCCAACATCAAAACCTACCGAGTATGCCGATGTTGATTCCAATTTCTTGTAGTAGTAACGAGCATTGCCGCCAAGGGATAGCAGGTGGGAAAAGCGCCGCGAAAAAGTAATTGACATAACGGCATCCAGATTGTCCAGGGTGCCGGTCGAGTCACCGAGTGCAGTGCGACCCTCGATACCACTCATGCTGGCAAATTCGGCGGAGATACCGATTGCCGCTTCACCGCGAACCGGAAAGATCACGGCCAATTGCTGCAGGGAGCGATCAAATGACAAATCCCGATAAGCCCCGCCGAAACAAAACCGCTGCAACTGGGCGGCAGCACCGGGGTTAAAAAACAATCCGGTGACATCATCACTGACGGCGGTGAAGGCGTTGCCCATACCGGTGGCGCGAGCGTTGACCGAGAGCTGGAGGTAGGCTCCGGCATAGCCGCCATATTCTGTAGCTGCGGCGGTTGATACAAAACAGAGCAGAAGCATAATCGCCCAACAGCAATGCCTTGTCGTTACCTGCTTAGACTTCATCACGGCAGCACCATGATCTTGCCCCAGAGTTCATCACCACCGGTCGATTCGATAACGTAGATATAAACACCAGCCGCTACTATATCTTTCCTTTCGTTGCGGCCGTCCCAGACCTCGAAGGCATCATATTGTTCACCGGCGAGGCGGTGGCCGCTGCCGCGGATCGTTTTCACCAGGTTGTTGGCGAAATCATAAATCCTGATTGTAACATCACCGCCATGCGTAAGCTTGTAGACGAATTTCATCGTGCCGGCGTAGGGTGAGAAGGGATTGGGGCAACCATAGGAAGGGTCAGGTTTGTGATAAGCTGTAAAGATTTCCCAGTCTACACCACCGGTACTCTTGCCGATGCCGTTTTCCGTGCCGACCCAGATTTCGCCCTCAATCACGCAAGCCGATAAGACCAAGGTCAGTGAATCAATCACCCTGCCCGTGTGTGGATCAGCGATAACGAACTGATCCCAGGTGGTGCCAAAATCAGTGCTCAAGTATAACCCCTGCGAAGCTGCCAGAAAGGCGGAATCGCCATTAAATGCGAAGTTCCAGACTTCGAGTTTCTCACCCTCCACCTCCGCTACTTCGCGCCAGGTTTTACCTCGATCAGTAGTGATCGAAACGCCCCGATGACCGCCCAGATTGGCATAAGGGTTTGGCTCGGTCGCCGCCCAGATGATGGTACTGTCGCCGGTACGCTGCAAGCCCAATGCTCTGATCCAGTTGGCGCCGATCTCGGTCGGTTCCGGACCGGTCACACTTTCCCGAAGGTAAGAACGACCGACGAAATCGAACTGGAGGGGATCAAGGTGCGCCCTGTGGTTATACCACTTGACGATAGGCACCAGCATCCGCAGGGCGCCATACTCCAAGGAACCGGTATGCAGGTGGCGCTCGGAGGCTTCCACACAAAGGAAGGGAGCGTCATCGTCGATGACAACGACCTGCGGCGCCTGGCTATATGCGTCTATCAGCATCGGGCTTTCCCATGATCCTCCTTCATTCGTTGTCGTATACAATCCATAATCGTGCGCCACCCAGATGGAGACTGTGCTTGCCAGAGAATAGACCTCGATATCGTATGGCACAATAGGGGGAGAAGCATTCAGGAAAGCATCCCAGCCGGGGAACTCAGTAAAAGCGCGAATCACAGCATAGGCAGCGCCCCCATCCTGGTGGTAAGGATGCGCCGCCGCCCAGACTTGTTCGCCTGATTCTGAGATCAGCGTAGTTACCGACACGATCTTCTGTCCGTAAGCCGAACAGTCGGCAACTTCAAGATAAGAGGTGGAATCGAGGGTTGTCGAACTATCGCTTAAATAGAAGATGACAATGCCGGAATCGGTACCTGCATGAATCCTGGTGTAACCCTCCCGGTCGGCTAGATCAAACCCGTGCACGATGTTGCGTAGATCATCAGTGCCGGTGACAGTGGAATCCAGATAGTAGTTATGCCAGCTTTGACCGCTGTCGCGGGAGCAGATAAACCCGCCTTCATTGCAGCCCGCCCAGATGCTGCCCAGGTATACTTCGATTTCTTCGATCATCTTCCCCGCACCGACCGCCTGAGTTGGCTCGGAAACAGACCAACTAAGCCCACCATCGCTGGAGATCACAAACCCAAGCGACTGTTCCGCCAACGTATCATAGATACCGGCGCAGACCAGGTTACCTTCCGCGCCGACCGCCGACACGAAGTTACCCATGAATCCATCTGAAGAATCGTAGGTTAGGAACGTGTGCCTGAAATTCAAGGTAACCAGGGAAAAGGCGGTGTCGCTCAGCCGGCTTAAACCGCGATCAGTGGCATACCACCAGTAAATGCTGTCGCAGGCAATGTCATTGATCCGATTGCCGGCGAGTTTCTTGCTTTTGTCGATGTAATAGATCCGCTGCACCCCTTCGGCGCTGCCCGCCCAGATCAATACCGAGTCATCATGGAAGGGATCGACAATAGCCGAGTAATAGCGCGCCCGGTCAAGACGATATTCCTTGTTCTCATAGTCATTGCGGACGGCATCGTCAATGAAGATATTCTCCCAGGTTTGACCGTAGTCAAGACTCCGCACCAGGCCACCGTAGAAACAGGCCGCCCAAGTGGAAGAATCATACACCGCGAGGTCATAGGCCACCTTACCGACTCGGGAAAATTGCGTCGAGTCTATCAGTTGCCAGTTGTCGCCGAAATCGGCGGTGATTTGTATACCGCCACCCACCGGAAGCGAATTGCCGGTGACGAGCGTATCGTAAGATGTCGCCGCCCAGAGTCGCTCGCCATCGCCTGTCATCGCCGAAATCGAGCTATGAGTAAATCCGGTCTGCTCGTTGAAGGTAATCCACGAGGTGCCGCCATCGCTGGTGCCGGAGACACCATTGCCGGTGGCCAGCCAGATATAAGTGCCATCGTAGACGATATCGATAGCGCTATGGTCCCGCAACCGGGGAAGGGGAGTATCCAGTGAAAAATTGAACCAGGCGAAACTCTGACCAACGAAGGCAAGAATCAGTACCAGGATAAGCAGGGTAGCTTTTCGCATCAGGGCCTCTCAAAAAAAGAAAAGCCGAAACAGTCGTTGACAGAATCGGTTTCGGTCTTTAGACACTTAACCAGTCGATTTGTTCCCTATCGTGGTCTGACTTCAACTCCTTAACTCTTTTACCATAGGCAACGCTTCGCGACAAAGTAGGGTTTGGCGCACGTCTGTCAAGCAAATAATAAACGCACGCAACCCTGATGTCGTTTAATCAGCAGAGAGATTTCATACATCGTTGCGATTGCTTTGTCAGCCGCCCAGTTCCTCCTTGAATTTTTTTGCGAGAGCGGGCACTATCTCAAAAAGGTCACCGACAATGCCATAAGTGGCGACATTGAAAATCGGTGCATCGGGGTCGCGGTTGACGGCGACGATCGTGCCGGAGGTCTGCATGCCGACCAGGTGTTGGATTGCGCCCGATATGCCGAGGGCGAAATAGAGCTTGGGATTGACGGTCTTGCCGGTCTGGCCTACCTGGTACTTATAGGGTATCCAGCCGGCGTCGACGATTGCTCGTGAGGCGCCGACCGCACCGCCGACAGCGTCAGCTAGTTCGCGCACATACTTGATATTATCCGTTTCCTTCAAGCCGCGACCGCCGGAGACGATGATATCCGCCTCAGTCAGGCTTAATTCACCCCCCGCTGCTGTTTCTGCCACTTCGATTTGCAAGGACGATTTCAACGCCTCAGGCGAAGGACTGAAAGCTTCGATAGTACCGCTTCTTCCTTCATCGATGGTTGCCTCCGGGAAGATTTTTGGTCTGACCGTGGCAATTTGCGGCGTTGACTTGAATTCGACAGTCAGGTGCGCCTTGCCGCCAAAAGCGGGGCGAGTGGCTGTGAGTTTGCCATCCGCTGAGATATCAAGACCGATGCAGTCGGCGGCCAGACTCGCGCCCAGAAGCGCTGCCAACCGGCCAAAGAGCGCCTTACCGTATGAATTGGCGGCGCCCAGGATCACCTGCGGCGCTTTCTCCTTGATTAACTCCGCCAGAATTTGAGCGTAGGAGTCGTCATGGAACTGATCCAGTTCGGCGTTTTCCACTGTATAGCAGACATCCGCTCCCGCACCGATGGCGGTTTTGCCCGGGGATTCAGTGTTACTGCCAAGGATAATCGCTCCGAAACCGCCGGAAAGCTTATCTGCCAGTTGGCGACCGATATTTAACAACTCAAATGTCGCACCTGAGAGTTTATCACCTTTTTTCTGTGCGAATACCAAAACCTTCAAGTCGCTCACGGGAAGTCTCCTTCTATTTTGCCGGCCGCTTGCATCGCCGCCTGATGAGCTTTCGCAAATGACACTCCCGCAGCAGCGGCTACCTTGACTATATCCTCATATTCGGGGCTGAATTTACTCACATCGCCGCCGGAAAGAAACTTAATTCTTACCTTGCCGTATTCGGTTTGAACCTCTTTGATTTCTCGCGCCAGCTTTCGCCTCTTTTCCATCCGCAGCCGCAGACCGGCGGTGCTGGAATCGCGCAGGATGATCTCGCTTAATCGTTCGTCATCCTGCCGACGACAGATCACCGACAGCAGGAATCCGGGACGGTTCTTTTTCATCAGCACCGGCGTAACATAGACATCAAGTGCGCCTTTTTCGAGCAAGCGATTCTGGAGAAAGCCGATAAGCTGCGGCGTGGTGTCGTCGATGTTGGTCTCGATAATTGTGACCTCGTCAGTCTCCCAGCCGGCTTGGGCGGAGCCGACAATCAGGCGCAACAGATTGGGTCGATCCGCACCGGCGCGGGTGCCGGCGCCATAGCCGATGTTTTCGGCTTTTATCTCATAACCAGGTGCGTACTGAGCCAGCTCGACAATGATGGCGGCTCCGGTTGGTGTGGTCATTTCGACGCCGCTGTCAATGCGCCTGACCGGAAAGCCCCTGACAATCTCCTGTGTCGCCGGAGCGGGCAGAGGGATCATGCCGTGCGCCGACTTGATTATGCCGCTTCCCAGCAGGATGGCCGATGAATAGAGCTTCTTAATACCGAGTTTCTCGAAACCGACCACGGCGGCGACAACATCACAGATGGCATCGACCGCCCCCACTTCATGGAAATGAATCTTCTCTAAGGGCAGGCCATGCACTTTTGCTTCCGCCTGACCGATACGGCGGAAGATCGCCACCGTTTTCTCCACCAAATGAGTCGCCAGCGTCGACTCGCGCAGGATATTTTCTATCGCTACCAGGTTGCGACGAGGCGGATCGGTTTCGCCGGATTGAAAGCGGACACTGATACCTTTCAAGCTATGTCTGTTGACGGTCTCAGTGACCAGCTTCACACCGGGCAGGTTCAGCCGGTCAAGTTGGGATTGGAGATATTCCGGTTCGCAGCCGGCATCAATGATACTACCAACAATCATATCACCGGCAGCGCCGGCAAAACAGTCAAGATAACCGATTTTCATAAGGCTAACAGCGTTTGATCTTTCTTTGATGGGCGACGGCGGGTCCTGGCTGATTTCTCAGGTTTATCTGTAAGCTCAGCCAGAGACTTGCTTTTGTTCTTAAGGTCAGAGTAATTCTTGCGAAAGTGATTGTAGTAAATGACCTTCCAGCCATCTTTTGCGAATCGTTCCGCAAACATCGGCATTCTCAGTTTCCTTTGCAGCAATGGGTAACGTTCATCAGGCAGGAGAATGTACCTTTCTATCGACTCAGCAATGTGAGAACTGCGTTCCAGGACGGACGTAATGGACGTTGAATTTTCAACCTCGAACACCGCCCGGATTCTGTCTTCCTCAAGCCAGATCACATCTATGTTCAAGATATCCTTTAGAGCCTTCCGAGAGTATGGCAGGGAAGCTGCTTCTTTGAATGAGACCAGTGTCCGAAGCTTGTGGTCTCCCTGCGCCGTTCGATACTTCTCTCCCTGTTCTCTTCTGCCAATCCATATCTTGAACCCAAGCTCTGACCCCAATTCGGCCAGTTCCGCAATCAGGTTGTTGTGTTGCGACAGACTGTCACGGACTGATTTCTTAAGCACCCACTCCCCTGAAGATGTCTTTTCCGCATATTCTTTCAGAGTCTCAACAATACTGGTACTGTCGGTCATCAGTGAATTTGGGAATTCCAGGTTTACTTGTCGCCACATTTCAGTATAGGTAACTTTGTACTTGCTTGTCAGCAGGCGCAACACGCTTTGTTCAACTCTTTCGCTCAACGGGATTTCATGGTGCTTAATAATGCTGGGGTCCTTAAACCACCAGCTTTCGCCAACCGCGCTTCCCAACTCCGTGCGGACTAATACAAACACATCATCAAGGCTGTTTTGCAGAACCGTTTTGACGTCAAAGCCGGGATAGAGTTCGTGGAAAAAACCTTCCCGTGCGAGTACCGGATCGATGTAGTTAATTATCAGCGTATAAGGAGTAGGCTCCCACCGTTCCGCTAGAAGCCGCTTGGTCGTTTCAATAACAACGGCGCGAAATCTTGATTCGTTCAGACTCTTGCCCCTCTTTCTACCATTTATATCATTCAACTTTCTTTGAAAGCGGAGATAGAAATCACCACTGGCGGACCCAAACGGCTGCAACAATGACTTGGCCGACGGACGCGCCAACTCTTGGTGATGAATCTTCTGGAATTCGAAGTTGGCAAACACTGCCGCCCTGATGGTTGCGTTCCTTACTTTGAAAGTTGGGTTGTGAAAGGTCACCGTGAAGTAGGAAGCAGGTTTCAGTATGCCGTAAATTTCCTTGAATGTCGCTGAGAGCATACTGTGATAACGTTCAAAATCCTTGTTCTGTCTCTCGTTGTGGATTACTTCGTCAGTCTCAATTCTCTCCAGGTATTGGTTGTCCTTCTTCAACCAGCAGACCCACATATATGACAATTCACCATACTGTATGGCAGAATCATAGGGGGGATCAGTAAAGCAGTAATCACAAAGTACATCATGTTTTGCCAGTTCACGCAAGGTATCAAGCGCCGATGCATTGACGATCAACAGGTCCCGGTTGTTCTTGACGAAATCCGTCACATTCCTGGCGATTGTCTTGCCCCGGAAGAGATCATTTGATTCCGCCTTCGCTTTCAAGATTCCCTGATGTCCTTTTACAGCACTCTTGAACTTGGCCCATACGTGCTGTTCCATGAATATCTTGGCATGCCAATAGCTGTGTTCAAACCAGACACCGCTTAGTGGTCTCGTAGGTCTGTCCGGCATCATTTTGGAGCAAAGATGCACCATAGAAGAAAAAGCCATCAGAAACATCTCTCTTAGCTGCTGGTCTTGGATTCTATCAATCTCCGCGCGGATGAGCGCCAGGGCGTACAGCGCTCTCTGAGTAAATAGGTCATCGATGTTGCGATAGTGTTCTCGTTTCATAAACGGCTGACCGTCGCTATATTCCAGAGGTTGGTTGGGATACCAGACTCCCGATTCCTTAAGCTCTTCTGAGACCTCTGCTACCAGCTTTTTGTCCTTTTTTTGTGGTGCGGTATTCTTTCTCCGTTCGTCGCCGCACTCCGGGCACTTGTATCTGACATCGTTAAGTCTTTCTTTGCCGAGAATATCTCGTTTCCAGATGTAGCACCTGGCTTGAATTTCTGCGCCACAGACTCTGCATTTGGTGACATATAATGATTCTATCTTCCCCTTCACTGCTGCTTCGATTTTGGAAAAAGCATCGATTAGGGCCGTTTCTGAAATCAATTCCACTGTAGAGCGCAGAATGGAGGTGGCAATCGGATTGAGATCGATCGCTATCGCCCGACGGTTGCTCCTTAGAGCTTCAATAGCCGTAACGCCGCTGCCGCAGAATGGGTCGATCACTATTCCCCCCTCTGGGCAGTAAGTTCTTACAAACTCACCCACGACATTCCATGTTTTGCGCGACCAGAACTTGTGCCAATTGTACAACGGCGTGTGAGCCGCAGGTGGGACTTGATACTCTATGTGCTTCAATTTCACTTATTCCCCTCTGCCTTCAGTATCCTGATAGCGGCGACGGCAGCGCCGAAACCATTGTCGATATTTACCACCGTAACACCGGAAGCGCAGGAATTCAGCATGGCCAGCAGTGCCGCCACGCCGCCGAAAGAGGCGCCATAACCGACCGAGGTGGGAACGGCAATTACCGGCGCGTCCACCAGTCCGCCGACAACCGAGGCCAGCGCGCCTTCCATCCCCGCCGCGACGATAATCACTTTCGCCGCCCGCAGTTTTTCCGATTCAGCCAGGACACGGTGGATTCCAGCCACGCCGACATCGTAGAGCCGTTCGGGAAGATACCCCAGCGCCTCGCAGGTTGTCGCCGCCTCTTCGGCCACGCCAATATCAGAGGTGCCGGCGGTGATAATGAGAATTCCCGAATCCCGCCTTGGCACTTTCCCCAGCAGTGACGCCGTTCGCGCCTGCTTGTTGTAAGAGAGCCTGGGCAGTTTTTTCTTCAGGGCGCGAAACATCGTCTCGTCGATCCGCGTGATGAACAGAGGGCCTTTGCGTTCGATAATTTTCTCGGCGATGGCGATAACCTGTTCCGGCTCCTTGCCGGCGGCGAAGATGACTTCCGGGAAACCACAGCGTGATTCCCGCAGATGATCGATCCGGGCGAAACCGATATCCTCCAGGTTCAACTCTTCTATCAACTCGGCCGCCATGTTGATCTTGAGAGCGCCGCTTTCCACTTCGAGCAGAATTTTCTTCAGTCTCTCCTTTGTCGTCATGCCGCGTTTTCCTGTATTGTTGCCAGCAGTTCATTAAGATACCCTTCGACTTCGGCGAAGGTGTTAAGCCGAAAGAGACGTTGATCGATTTTCGCTCTGCTGGTGATACGGCGACAGTACCAGCCCAGAAGTTTACGTGATCTCCTGATCGCCCGCTCTTCGCCGAAGCGTTCGACCAGCAGGCGAACATGTTCAAGACAGATTGCCACCCGTTCTTCATTTCCGGCTGGCGCTGTCAGCCAGCCGTCGGCAAGAAGCGATTTGATCTCACGAAAAATGAAAGGATTGCCAAATGAGGCGCGCGCCACCATTACGGCATCACAGCCGGTCTGGTGCATCAAATTAATGGCATCCTCAGCACACCGGATACCGCCGTTACCGATTACCGGAATCGACACCGTCTCTCTCAACTGGGCGATATGTTCCCAGTGTGATTCCGGTTTGAACTTGTCGCTCTGAGTACGGGCATGAAGGCAGATAAAAGCGGCTCCGGCTCCTTCGGCTACCTTGCCAACCTCGAGGAAATTCAGATGATTATCATCCCAGCCGGAGCGAATCTTCAGCGATAGGGGGATGTTCACTTTCTTGACAGTAGTCGCTATGATGGTCTCCAGCAACGGCAGGTTTTTTAATAGCCCTGCTCCCCCATTTTTCTTAACTACCTTATGCACCGGGCAACCGCAGTTGAGATCGATTGAGTCGAAGCCGTGCGCTTCAACAACCTCTGCTGCCGCAGCGATTACTTCCGGCTTGCTGCCGAACAACTGGCAGCCGACAGCGTCCTCGCCCTGATATTTCTTTAGCATATCAATAGTCCGATGGTTGTTTCTGACCAGACCTTCAGCAGAGACCATCTCGGTAAAAGCGTAGTCGGCGCCAAAGTGTTTGGCCAGAAAGCGATACGCCGTATCCGATATTCCGGCCAGTGGTGCGGCAAAAACAGAGAGCTGCTTTCTCAAGTTTGGCAGGATCATGACGAAAATATAATTAGTTGGGTCATTACTGGCAAGTTATTTGGGTATAACAAGAAAGCTCAAGTCGCCGCCGGTGATTCACCGGGAGGAGAGGGGAAGGCTGGCGCAGAAAGGAACATTACCAATGCCTGAGCTGCTGATAAAATTCAAGGATAGAATTATTGAGCGGGTGGTGACCGAAAAACAGCATCTAACGATTGGCCGAACCGCCGACAACGATATCGTTCTCGACAACCGGGGCATATCGCGTCGACACGCGCAAATAGAATTCTCCGACAATGGCGCCTTGCTGATCGATAATGATAGCCTGAACGGTACTTTCGTGAATAAGCATCGGGTGACGGAACAATCGCTGGCCGACCGCGATACCATCACCATCGGCAAATACGACCTGGTCTTTTTCAAGGAATCAGAACAACCTTACCAGCTTTCCGACATAGAAGGCACAATGCTTCTCAATACACGGAAACAGCGAGATATGGTCAACCGCGACCTGGAAGAGAAGAAACTGACTGCTGCTGCTGGCGGCTCGATTTTCCTGGAGGTGTTTGGTTCTGAAAAGAAGGTACATCTTCTCGGCCCGGAAACCACCACCCTGGGCAAATCCAACCTGGTCGACATCAGGGTTGGGGGGTTCTGGCTTCCTAAAGTTCAGGCTAAAGTAGCCAGGGAGGGGCAGTCGTTTACTATTACCAACGTTGGCCGCCGCAGGAAAACCAGGGTCAACGGCGAAGTCATCGATAGCCAATCCCTTAAGAATGGTGATATCATTGAGGTCGGGGGTTCAACCTTCCGGTTCATCGAAGGTAAGCAATGAAATATGCCCTGATCTCTGATGTGCACGGAAACCTTCAAGCCTTGCAGGCAGTGCTGAGTGATCTGAGGGATACCGATATCGACGAACTGCTTTTTCTGGGGGACGCAGTCGGCTACGGCGCCAATCCAAATGAGGTAGTCGACATTGTTGATAGCGAATGTAAGGTCTGTATCGTAGGAAATCACGACGCCAGCGCTCTCGGTTTGACCAGCACCTATAATTTTAACATTTACGCCAAGGCGTCAATTCATTACACTATTTCAGTACTGGTCCCCAAATCGATCGATTTAATGTCAACATATAGAATGTCGCACCAGTTTGACGGTATCCTGCTGACGCATGCAACTCCTTCAAGACCCGAGGCCTGGAAATACTGCCTTACCCGCCGCCAGGCAAAGAGTGAGTTCGACCATTTCGATACCCAGTTGTGCTTTACCGGTCATACCCATTGGCCGATGATTTTCTCGCGCGGTAGTCAGGGGAACATAGGTGTTGAGCCACCGGGGGATTTACTCCTGAAGCCGGACTACAAGTACCTGGTAAATGTGGGATCGGTCGGGCAGCCACGCGATGGTGACCACCGCGCTGCTTATGTCATTTATGATAGTGACAAGAAAAAATTGATGTATCGGCGGGTAGCTTATGATATAACCTCTGCTCAGAATGCGATGGCAAAAGCCAAATTACCCCGCTTCCTGATTGACCGCCTGAGTAGTGGGAGATAGGCAATGACGAAACGTTCTCTGCCACAAATGAACTTCGCGGTGATTCGAGGAAGACACAAAGGGACAACCCTCTATACCCTCGTGACTTTGCTGCTGCTGATTCTCTACCTGCAGGGGATTCCGGCCCTGACACGACTTGAATATACCTTTGAAGATCAATTGCGCCGCCAGTCGCCGTTGGTCGGCGACCGGGACAACTTCGCCATTGTTGGCATAGATTCTCAATCGATCGCCGCAGTGGGAGAGTGGCCCTGGAATCACGGCACAATGAGCGATCTGCTTATCACTATCTGCGACTACCAGCCCCAAGCGGTGATGCTTGACTTTCCGCTGGTGGAAAAAGCAGAAGAGTTTCTGTCCGGAAAATCGGGCGAACTGGCGCTTTCGATCAGAGAATGCGGCAATGTTGTTATCCCCTTTGATCTGGTGGTCGCAAAGCAGGGTAAGTTGTCGCGGGTAGCGCCCTCTTACCTGCGATCTTTCGCTATCCCGGCGACTGATGCCGATTTGTTGAAACGACTGCCAGTCGCCGCCGCTGTCTTCATCCCACCGAAGCTCCTTGCCGCCGGAGCGAAAGGTGTTGGCTTTTCCTATTACGAAGCTGACAGCGATGACAAAATCCGCTGCGCCAATCTGTTAATCAACTATGAGGGCAGCATCTATCCATCGGCGCCGCTGCAACTGGCCGCCATCTGCCTCGGTAGCAACCCGCAGGAGATTGCTCTGAAGGACAACCGTCACATTCACATTGCCGGACGAGATGTCCCGATTGATAATCATGGTCGGATGTTGCTTCGTTTCCCAGAGAAGATGGTTGATTTTCGTACCTGTTCGGCCATTGATGTGCTGACCGGTGAGGTTGAAATGGGCTTGCTTGCCGGCAAGACCATTATTATCACCACTACTGAGCCGCAACATACCGTCTCTCTTAAGACCGCTGCTATCGAAGCGATGCCGGCCCATGCTTACGCAGCGACGATTGTTCAGAATGTAATGTCGGACAAGTTTGTCTCCCGCTTTGAATTGCCGCTGCCGGTCGACCTGCTGCTTCTCCTGGTGATCGGCATTACCGGCACTTTGATTCTACCAGGGTTTAAATTAACCTATCGCTTAATAATCCTTGCTACCGGCGCTGCCTTCCTTTTGGGAGCAAGTTTCCTGCTGTTTGCGAGCTATTCCGTTTTGCTACCGATCGTTTATCCGCTGCTGACAATTACTCTTCTTCTGGCTATCTCGCCGGCGATCAAACGTATCGAAACAAAAGCGGGATATAATGCCGATGTCGCTGCAGGATCGGCGGGGCAATTGGTGGCGACAGGTGTCGCTGGCAATGAGGAGGTCTGTCTC
>JAGLUH010000316.1 GCA_023134875.1 Candidatus Zixiibacteriota bacterium | reverse complement strand
CGCCGATCCCCTTGATTCTAATCTCTTTTACCGGTTCATTTTTCATTCTATCAATACCCTACCCCAATTCAAGTTGCGTCAGGTCTGGCTGCCCGGTTCGGTGCCACTAACACTCAATCTCAAAATTAGAGGCCAGCAGTTCACTTACAACCTCAAGGGCCTCCTCTTCGTCTTCTCCGTTGGTGGTGACCTTGACCTCAGAACCTATGCCCGCCGCCAACATCAACACGCCCATAATTGACTTGCCATTAACCTCGACACCATCTTTCTCCAACATGATTTCCGATTTGAAGCGGGAGGTAACCTGTACCACCCGGGCTGAGGGTCGAGCATGTAACCCCAGTTTATTAATGATTTTAACTGTTTTCGAGATCAATTACAAATCCTTTTAGCTCGCTCTCAGGAAAAGTTTGCCCGGCAGTTGCCTGACCAGGTCCGCCATCTCGAGGCTGAGAAGCAAAGCCAGAACCTCAGCCACCGGCTGGTCTAGGCTTTCCGAAATGTTGTCGACTTGAAGAGGCTGATCGGTTAAGAGATTATACACCTTTCGTTCCGCTTCCGGCAGCTTGTCGACTGCGGCAGCCGGTTTTTTCCTTTTCTGCGAGGGGTCAAGACCGAGGGCAAGCAGAACATCAGCAACGGAAGTTGTCAGAATCGCTCCCTGTTTCAGTAGTTCGTTAGCACCGTGGGAAGCGGGTGAACTGATATTCCCCGGTACTGCAAATACTTCACGGTTCTGCTCCAGGGCATGGTGCGCCGTCGACAGGGCACCCGACGCCCGGCCCGCCTCGACAACGATTACGCCCTGCGACAACCCTGAGATAATGCGATTACGAAAGGGGAAATTATACTTCTCCGGCTTTGTCCCGAAGGGGAATTCGGTAATTACCGCCCCTGACTCGGCAATCTGCTGATAGAGGGATTTGTTTTCCGGCGGGTAGTAAACATTGAGGCCGCAGCCGAGAACGGCGATAGTGTGACCTCCCGCCCCGATGGCGGCTCGGTGAGCAATCGAATCTATCCCGCGCGCCAGTCCCGATACTATCGTAAGGCCGACTTCCGCCAGACCAGCCGCCAGCTTTTCAGCGATTTGCCTGCCATAGACAGTACAAACGCGACTGCCGACGATCGCCACCGCCTGACTGTTCTCTGCTTTGAGTTCGCCTTTGGCCAGCAGATAGGGAGGGGGATCGTATATCTGTTTCAACGCTGCGGGATACTCTTCATCCAGAATTGTCACCAGTCGCGCCTCTGATTTTTTCAGGATATCCAACTGCTGGGAGGCTTCCTGGTAGTCGATCTCCGACTTTAACGAAGCGATCACCTTCTCACCAAAATCGGGCAGTTGCTTCAACTCCGAGGGCAAGGCGTCAAGGGCCGCCTTCGGGGAACCAAATTTCTTGATAAGGACATTATAGCGCACCGTACCGATTTGGGGGACTGTTTTCAGGGCGAGCCAGAAGAAACGGGGATCGTCAGGCGTCGTCATCATGTTTCCACTTCCGTTGTCGCCAGCAGTTGCCGTAACTGGCTGACGGCGGATTCGATATTGGTGTATTTAAGCGCGGAGATCAAGATAAAATCCGCCGGGCTCGCAGTCCTGATCTCATCCTGTTGCTCTTTGCTGAACAGGTCGATCTTGTTCAGCAGCACCACTTCAGGCCGATGCAGCAGGGAGGGATCGAACTCCGCCAGCTCCTCTTTGAGCGAAGTAAGATGATCCTGGTAGTCGGGATCGGAGATATCCAACAGGTAGCAAAGCACCCTGACTCGCTGGATATGGCGCAGGAACTGGTGTCCCAGTCCCTTGCCGGTATGGGCGCCCTCAATGATGCCGGGGATGTCAGCTACCGTAAAGGAGTAATAATCATCGCCGGTAACCACACCAAGATTGGGAGTCAACGTCGTGAAAGGGTAGGAGGCGATCTTCGGCCTGGCATCGCTGATTGCCCTCAGAAAAGTCGACTTGCCGGCATTGGGATAACCGACCAGGCCGACATCAGCGACCAGTTTCAATTCCAGGATCAGGTCTTTCTCCTCACCGGGAAGACCGGCATCGGCACGACGCGGTATCTGGTTGGTTGGTGACTTAAAATGATCGTTGCCGCGTCCGCCCTTACCCCCGCGACAGATCACGAATCGCTCACCATCCCGTTGCAGGTCGCAGATCAGCTCATCGCTCTCTTGATCTTTTATTTCGGTTCCGGGTGGAACCTTAATGCAGAGATTTTCACCAGCCCGGCCGCTTTTCAATCTCCTGCCGCCCGGCTCGCCGCTAGCAGCGATGAATTTCTTGCGGTAGCTGAAATCGCGTAAGGTGTTCAGGTTAGCGTCGACCACAAAGATGACATCGCCGCCGTCACCGCCGTCGCCGCCATCCGGCCCTCCCTTGGGGATGAATTTCTCCCGCCGGAAACTGACCTTGCCCGGCCCGCCATTGCCGGAACGCACCTTAATCTCGCAGATGTCCACAAATCGCTGCATAAACGAGGAACAAGATAGGAAAAGAGCCTTGAAAAGACAATGAAAAGGGAGGAGTAGTCGTAGGGCAGGGCTCCTGACCGGCCTTCTGTCAGGCGTTAGTTCACCTTGTTTTCTGGTAGAGGGCGGTTACGTCGACGTTTTCTTCCTTGCTGATGATCCGGTACTCGTCGGGGGCGAGCGATTCGTCGATACTCAATTCGATTTTGAACCGGTGCGCTTTCTCGATTTCCCGAATACGATCAGCCTCGTCATTGCGCAGGAAGCGTGCCAGCTCCGCATGACAGCAGAGAATAAAATTCTTGCCCGCCTTGGCTGCCTTGGCTCGCATAAACCATCTGTCGATTTTCATCGAGAGTGTTTCCTTGGAAAGAATGCGGCCGAATCCCTTACACATCGGACAGGTCTCCGAGAAGGTATAGAGAATTGACGGCCTGATGCGTTCGCGCGTCATCTCGATCAGGCCAAAATCACTCACCGGCGTGATGGAATTGCGGGCACGGTCGTTAGCGAAGTATTTCTTAAACTCCTCAAAGAGTTTCCTGCGGTTGTCGTGACTGTACATATCGATAAAATCGATAATAAGCAGGCCGCCGATGTCGCGCAGGCGTATCTGGCGAGCCGCCTCATGAGCGGCCTCCAGATTAGTCTGGAGAATTAGATGTTCCGGATCAGAGCGGCCGACCGAGCGGCCGGTGTTGACATCAATCGTCACCAGCGCTTCAGTCTGGTCGATGATGATATGAGCGCCCCGTTTGAGCCAGATTTTGCGATCAAGCATCTTGTCGATCTCTTTCTCGATATCGAACGTATCGAATACCGGTACTTCACTCTGATAAAACTCGACCTTGTCCCGCAATGTTGGATCAATCGACTTGACGTATTTGACGATTTGGCGAAAAGCACTTCTGTCATCGACAATCAGACGGTCAACATCGGTGGTGAAGACATCCCTAATCACCGACGAGGTCATCTCTTCTTCCTTGTGCAGCAACGCCGGCGCCCTGGATTTCTCCAGTTTACGTTTGATCTCCCCCCAAATCTTTGACAATCGCCTGATATCGGATTTGAACTCCTTCTCAGTTCGGCCCGCTCCCTCGGTGCGAACGATGATACCGACCCCTTCCGGCTTGACATCATAAACCAGCGTGCGCAGACGCTTTCGTTCCGCCGGATCGGTGATCCTGCGGGAGACGCGGATATAATCGGAATTGGGTGCCAGTACGGAAAACCGGCCGGGCAGAGAAATATCGGAGGTAACGCGCGGTCCCTTGGTCATCATCGGCTCCTTGATGACCTGGACGATGATCTCCTGTCTCTGACTGAGAATCTTATCGATGCTTTCATGCCGATGTTTGCGCACCACCTCGAAACCATCTTCGTCATCGTCGAGTTGGTAGCGCCGGTTGCTGCTGGCGGCGATGCCGATGTCGGAACTGTGCAGGAAAGCGGCTTTCTCGGTGCCGATCTCGATAAAAGCGGCCTGCATCCCCGGCAGTACGGTACTGACTTTCCCCTTGTAAATATCCCCCACCATGCGGCTTTCATCCGAACGTTCGATGTGCAACTCCACCATGAGATCATTCTCAAGCAGAGCAATACGAGTTTCGTGTTCGCCGACGTTGACGACGATTTCCTTTTTCACGATAAAGAACTCCTGACTTTCAAAGTCAGGATGCGGTCAGCTTGGTACCGGCGGTGACCTTGACACCATTGAGAAAAGCGTCAATCATCATTCGCTTTTTGCCTTCCAGACGGACTTCCCGCAGTGACACGGCGCCGTTACCGGTAGCGACAATCAGCCCTTCGCGGCGCTCAGCTCTCACGACCTCACCGGGAGCGCCGACACCGTTGTCTTGGGGCCGGCGAACGGCGCGATAGACTTTAAGGCGCCTGCCGCCCAGCCAGGTGTAGGCGTCGGCGGAGCCAGCCAGCCCGCGAACCTGGTTGATGATCGTCTCCGCCGAACGTTCCCAGTCAATCAGGCTGTCCGCCGTTGTGATCTTGGGAGCGGGCGAGGCGTCTGCCGGGTTCTGTGGCTGCGCCACAAGAGTCCCTGCTTCGAGGCAGTCCAGGGTTTCGGCCAGCAGGTCAGCGCCGATATCCGCCAGGCGGGGGCAGAGTTCCTCGTAGGTCTCGTTTTCGCCGATCGGCACTTCCCGTGCCAGTAGCAGATCACCGGTATCCACCTTCTTGGTGATCTGAAAGGTGGTTACGCCGGTAGTGGTCGCGCCCGCCATCAGGGCGCGCTCGATGGGAGCGGCGCCGCGGAAACGGGGCAAAAGTGAGGCATGCAGATTGATTGCTCCCCAACGGGGAAGAGAATAGAGCTTTTCCGGCAGGATTCGGAAAGCGACGACGGCGAACAAATCCGCATCGATCTCCTTTACTCCTTCCAGAAATCCTGCATCTTTCAATTTTTTCGGCTGCAATACCTCCAGACCATTTGCCAAAGCGTATTCCTTTACCTCTGACATCTTCAGTCGACGACCGCGGCCACTGGGCTTGTCGGGAGCCGTAACCACTGCTGCCGCCTGATGGCGCGAAGCCAAAAGCCTCTCCAGAACCACTCGCGCAAAGCCGGGTGTACCAAAAAATAAAAACCGCATCCTGATAATTAACTTGCAGCTTTGATTTTCTTTAGTTTTCCGGAGATCATCTCGCGATCTCCGGGAGTTAGATAATCTATGAACAGCTTGCCGTTGAGATGATCGTTTTCATGCATGATTGCCCGGGCTGTCAGACCCTCGGCGACAATCTCCTTTCTCTCCCCCTGCCGGTCGGTGAATTCAATCACCACCCGGTCGGGGCGTGGGATTTCGAGAAAGAGGCCGGGAAAAGAAAGACAACCCTCTTCTCCGGTCTGTTCGCCCTCAGTCTCCAGTATCTCCGGATTGATAAATGCCATCGTCTCGAAATCGAGTGAGACCGAGGAAAGATCGAGAACGAAAACTCGACTGTTGACTCCCACCTGGGGAGCGGATAAGCCTAGTCCTTTCGCCCGTTTAAGTGTTGCCAACATCGACGCGACCAGCTCTTTGACCTTGTCGTTGATTTCCGCAACCGGTTCGCAGTGCTTTCTTAAGATCGGGCTGTCGTAGGTGACGATCCTCTGCCTGGTCAAACTATGACACCTTCTGAGCAATCGATGACTTCAGGAACTCCATTTTTATGTCATCGGCCACCTTCAGGACAACTTTGTTGTCATTATCGCTGACCTTCAGGATGGTGGCGTACATGCCGCCGGAGGTCACGATTCTGTCGCCTTTCTTGAGTTCCTTGAGCATACTCTGGTGCTGCTTCTGTTTCTTCATCTGCGGCCGCAACATCAGGAAGTAGAGTACCAGCAGTATCAGCAGGAAGGGAAGCATGGCCCCTAATAGACTACTACCGCCACCTTCACCGCCGGACTGGCCTGCCATTGCCAAAAGGTAATGCATTTACATCTCCTCTATGTTAGGCTACGTCAAATTCACCTTCATCGTAGCGTTCAAGAAAGCCGCGACTGAACTCGGCGAAGCGGTCGGCGATGATTGCTTCCCTGGCCGCGGCTACCGTCGTAAGATAAAAATGTAGGTTGTGTATTGTCAAGAGTCTTAGTCCGGCAATTTCGCCGACATTGAGCAGGTGTCGCAGGTAGGAACGGCTGTAGTTCTGGCAACAAAGACAGTTGCAGTCTTCCGTCAGCGGTCGAAAATCCCTGGTGTAACGTGCCGATTTGATAATCATACGCCCGTCCACGGTAAAGACCGTGCCGTTACGGGCGTTGCGAGTCGGCATCACACAGTCAAACATGTCGATACCGTAACCGATCGCCCTGATAATATCAGCCGGCGTCCCCACACCCATCAGGTAGCGCGGTTTCTGCGGTGGCAGCAACGTATCAAGCTGATCGAGAATCGGCCACATTTCCGCTTTTGGTTCACCGACGGAAAGGCCGCCGATTGCGTGCCCGGGGAAATCGAGCGCCATGATCGACTCGGCGGCGCGGCTACGCAAATCAGGATATACCGACCCCTGGATGATCCCGAAAAGAGCCTGTTTCTGCTTATCATTCTCCCAGTGGGAACGAGCCCGCTCGGCCCAACGACAGGTCAGACGTTCCCCCCGGTCGGCCTCCAAGTGAGTGGTGGGATATTCGACACAGACATCAAGCGGCATGATGATATCAGCGCCGAGGTCACGTTCAATATCGATAGTCGATTCCGGTGTAAACAGGTGCGGTGAACCGTCGATATTGGAACGAAAATGAACTCCTTCCTCGGCAACCCGTCGCAAATCTCTCAGTGAGAAAACCTGGAAACCGCCCGAATCTGTCAGGGTAGGTCCCATCCAGCCGGTAAAACGCGCCAGGCCGCCCGCTTCCCTGATTACTGCTGCTCCCGGTCGCAGATAAAGATGGTAGGTATTGCCCAGAATTATCTGTGACCCCAAGGTCTTGAGATCGTCGGCATCAACCGCCTTGACCGAGGCCGCTGTGCCTACCGGCATGAATACCGGCGTTTGAATCTCACCGTGCGGTGTAAGCAGCTTGCCGGCACGCGCCCGGTTGCTTTCGGCGCTGAGGTGGAAACTAAAAAACTCGCACATGGCGGCAGAATATAGCTACTCGACTGACTTTGGCAATCCCTTTGTAATGACGCGACGCGGCAGGAGTCGTGAGTTCGGGGATGAACAAAAAAGCCGTGCTCGATCTGAAGCATTAACCGAGGGAAGAAAAACAGTGATTGAGCATCGGCAATTTGAGGAATAGGAACGAAGACAAAAAAGTATCCGTGTTAGAAGCGAATATCTCGCTCTAACACGGATGAACAACTAAGGCCAGTCCCCTTTGAAGTTTGATCTTGTCTTTCAGCCGCCCTTTGTCGCCGACTCCCTTTTTACCACCCCTTTTACGCTTTCACGCTTAATTATACGCAAGGTTCGTGCCGAGACCTCCCTTTGTTGCTGTGGCGTAAGAGGCCGGTTGATAATAGCTTACTGGCGTTTCAGAATGAATCGGCGGGCTGGCTTAGTCAATCATCCCGAAATGAACCATATTCTGAACCAGGTCGTTTCATTCCGGTTACATATCGCTGTATGTCGGCGTGGATAAGTAACGTTCGCCGGTGTCGCACACGAAAGTCACAATTAACCTGCCGGTATTCTCCGAACGAGCCGCTACCTGAAGCGCTGCGGCGATATTGGCACCGGAGGAGATTCCCACCAGGATTCCCTCCTCGCGGACGACGCGACGGGTAAGCTCGATTGCTTTGTCATTTTCGACGGTGATGATTTCGTCGATCAAATCGAGATCGAGAACTTCCGGTTTGAAACCGGCACCGATTCCCTCAATCGGATGCAAGCCCTTCTTACCCTGGGAGAGAAAGGGAGAAGCGGCAGGTTCTACTGCCACCACTTGCAGTTCCGGTTTGCGCTGCTTGAACACCCGACCGCAGCCGGTGATGGTGCCGCCAGAGCCGATACCGGCTACGAGAATATCGATTTCACCATCAGTATCCTCCCAGATTTCCTCGGCAGTGGTCTTCATGTGAACCTGCGGATTGGCTTCATTTTGGAATTGCTGCGGCATGAAGTAGTTAGCACCACCGGCAACGATTTCCTCAGCCTTCTTTACCGCACCCGTCATTCCCGCTGCTCCTGATGTCAAGACTAGCTCCGCCCCGAACGCCTTAAGCAGGCGGCGACGTTCTACCGACATTGTCTCCGGCATGATTAGAATCAGATGATAACCCCGTACCGCACAGACACAAGCAAGGGCGATACCGGTGTTGCCCGATGTTGGTTCAACAATGATGGTGTCCCCAGAGATCTTTCCCTCTCTTTCGGCGGCGGCGATCATCGCCAGACCGATCCTGTCTTTAACCGACGAACAGGGATTGAAAGATTCCAGCTTGGCCGCAACCCTGGCTGGCAGACCGGCGGCGATACGGTCAAGGTAAACCAGTGGCGTCCTGCCGATCAGTTCGGTGATATCGTCTGCTATTCTCATCGTTTTCTCCTTAACAGTTGCCGGTTCCTGATCTAATTCTGCAAAGGCGGGCAGCCTGTCAAGGGAAATCTGCATCAACAGTCTGCCGGGTTTGACATTATCAAATCCATCCTGAAAGTATAAGGTTGCAGGCTATTGTTGCCGAAGAAAAATTAGAGTCCCGAAAATGCATTATCTCTAGTTAGGAGTATAGAGAAGCAGGGTCGTCTCAGTCTCAGTTTGATAAGATCAAAGTTATTGGCCTAATAGCGGTTATGGGTTTGGGATCGCAGCACAGCAAATAATAACTGAAAGAGTATGCATTTTCCTATTGACAGGCAATCGCGGAAACAGTAACTTGTATTCTGTAGCAGGGAAGAAGTTCCTGTCCAAAACAGAACTACAACAATAGCAGAGGCAGCGAAGCCGAACACATGAGATTAGTTAAAATAATCCCACGGATCAGTATATTTTAACGTTTGAGGAGGTGTTTCTATGAGAAACAAAGCACTTTTACTATTGCTCGGCTTGTTGATAGTCGCTCTTTTCTGGGCGCTGGCGACAGCGAGCGGTACGAACAAGACGGTGACTGCAATTCCGGTTGAGGGTGCGCCAGCGGCGCAGGCGCCATCGGAGCGAGCGCCCTGCGCGATGACGAAAACCACCGGCGTAATCGCGAACTACTTTGGTGGCTTTGAAGCCGGCATGATTGTGATCACTTATTTCAATCCGGCAGTACACTGTACCGCACCGATTTATCCCTTCGAGATCACCGACTTCTCATTTACGCTCTATGATGATGGTTCCTTTATCTGGCCGGCCATGGTCGACATTGTGGTTTATGGCCTGGCCGTCCCCGGTGATTCCTGCGGCGGTCCGGGCGCGGAGTTATGCCGGTATTCGTTAGCGGCTGACCAACTGACTTACGAATACCCGAATGTCGGCACCTACG
>JAGLUH010000315.1 GCA_023134875.1 Candidatus Zixiibacteriota bacterium | reverse complement strand
CTTTCGGCGGCCGTGCAGCCACCCTTCTTGGCCATCGCATTGCATCCACGACCGGCGAATGCAGGCAGGGAAAGCAGCGAGATAAAAGCGACAATAAGGATTACTAAAGTACATTTTCTCATGTTTGAGACCTCCTCGTAGATTAGTGCACTGCTTCTATCATTCTTTCGATTATTAGAGGAATTTGAGAATCGCGGCTTCAAGGATAGACTTGTCCTGGTAGCCAAGGAATCTGCCCACGATATGACCCTCGCGGTCGACCAGAATCGCCAGTGGTATTGCCTGGCCGATCTGCCAATTGATCGCTACTTCACGGGAACCCATTACGATTGGATAGGGGATTTTCATCTGGTCAACATATTTCCGCACCGTGCTTTTGCCGGCACGGTCAAGGGAGATGCCGACGATCTCCAAACCCTCTGATTTGTGCTGATAATACAGATCAATCAGGTGAGGAATCGAGCGGCGACAGGGTCCGCACCAGGTTGCCCAGAAATCTATCAGTACCACCTTACCGTCGTACTGCCGAAAATCGATGATATTGTCATTAAGGTCTTCTAAGCTGAATCCGGGCGCTCTGGCCGAGGTTGCCGGATTGGCTGGAGTCGCAATCGGTACTGCCCGGGGATTACTCGTATTATGGGACGTTTCCTCCTCGCCGGAGCAGGAAACCAAGACGAATGCCACAAGCAATAGAGCCACGCCAATCGCTGATAATGTCGCTCGAATCATTGCTGCTGTGCTGCTTTCCTTCTTTCCTGCTCGACAAACTCCTTGAAAGACATCTTCTCGTTGGAGTCGGTGGCGACGAAGTCAAGTATGAACTTCAACTTGATCTGGTCGATATAACCGGTCACTGGAGCGATCTTGGAACCATCCGGTTCCAGGAACCAGGTAGTGGGATAACCACGTATACCATACTGCCGGGTGAGACCCTTCTCAGTAATGTTGCCATTGGCGAGTTGAACTAGGTTGTAGGAATCACCGTCGACCTTCGCCAGCGCGAAATGCTTGTTTAGAATGGCAACCACAGCGCTGTCGCGGTAGGTGGTTTCATCCATCTTCCTGCAAAATACGCACCATTTAGTCGTAAAACGCACCAGGATGTGGCGACTTTCTTGATTAGCGAGCGCCAAAGCGTCATGGTAGCGGTGCCAAGTCAACTCTCGCCCGCTACCACCGAGCAGGATTGAATTACCCATGCCGAGAATAATCAGGAGAATCAATACCAAAGAAGTCAATCGCAGTATCATCGTCTTAAAATAACCCTTACCAGTATACGTTCAAAATATACCTTTTCTGCTGTAGAAAACAACTGTTTCTTCAACGCGATCGACTACTTTTAACAGGGATGGTGGCTTCAAGTTCCCGGTTATTCCACAGACCTACGTTTTTTCGCGAAAAGCCACGTTTTCTCTACCCACCAGGGCTGATAGCTGGTCGACCATCTCTGTTGTCGGCAACACTCGTAATTTCTGCAATTCCAGTTGAAAAAGTTGCCCCCTGGAGATCAAACTGATAGAAACCGTCACACGCCCCCGGTTGCGGTCGAGTATTTGCTTGATCTTCTCAAACAGATCGGCAGAACGGTCGCCGTTGATGAAGATTTCCATAGAGGCCGACCGGCGGTCAAAAATACCCTCCAGAGCTTCTACCTCATCTGAGATCAGTTTCGGTTTTTCCTGCTCGCGCGTAGAGACCTTACCCTTGAAAATCAGCATACTATCAGGGCGCAGCAGACGGCGGGAACGCTCGAAAACATCGGCAAAAACAATTACGTCGACCACGCCGAAAAAATCCTCAAGCGTAATGAATGCCATCTGGCGATTGACTTTGTCATAGTTGATTCTGAGTGCCTGAATGATACCGCCGATTGTCACCTGTGAGGAGTCCTTCCGGTCGACGATGGTTTCCGAGTTCACCGATGCGAAAGCTGCCAGTTCCAGTCTGTATTTATCCAGTGGGTGCCCGCTGACATAGAAACCGAGGGCCTCCTTTTCGTGCTGCAGAGTCGTAGCGACATTGAAATCCTCTATCTTAGGCAGGGGCGGTTCCTGTACGGTGCCGTCATCGCTGCCGCTGCCGAACAGGTCGGACTGGTTCATTGCCTCTTTTTTTTGCAGCGAATGACCAAAATTGAGCGCGGTTTCCACTGCCTGGTGCAATTGGGCGCGATTGCCGCGTACCGTATCGAAGGCTCCCGCCATTACCAACGACTCGATACTGCGACGATTCAACGCTCCCGATTCGACGCGGGCGCAAAAGTCGAACAGCGTATCAAACCGGCCACTCTCCTCCCGTGCCCGGATGATCGCTTCCACCGCACCGTGACCGACATTCTTAACCGCCGCCAGGCCGAATCTGATTTTATCACCGACGACACTGAAGGCCAGTTCCGATTCATTAACATCGGGCGGCAACACTTCGATTCCCATCCGGCGGCATTCTTCCATCAGGATAATGATCCGATCGGTCGAGTCCATTTCCGAGGTCATCAAAGCCGCCATGAATTCGTGCGGATAATGCACTTTCAGGTAGGCAGTCTGATAAGCCAGCAGGGCATAGCCGACCGAGTGCGACTTGTTGAAACCGTAACCGGCAAACTTCTCAATGAGATCAAATATTCTTTCCGCCGTTTTCTGGTTGATTTTTCTCGCCCGGCAGCCTTTGACAAATTCTTCCTTCTGCGCCCGCATCAACTCCGGGTCTTTCTTACCCATCGCCTTACGCAGGATATCGGCGCCGCCCAGCGAGTAACCTGCCACCTCCGAGAAGATGCGCAGCGCCTGCTCCTGGAAGACAATGACACCATAAGTATCTTTCAGGATCGGCTCCAGCAAGGGGTGCTCATAATTGACCTTTTCAACTCCATGCTTACGGTTGATGTAGAGATCAACCACTCCTCCCTTGAGGGGACCGGGGCGATAGAGCGCATTCATTGCTACCAGAGCATTTAGATTCTCCGGTTTCAGTTTGCTCAGGTAGTCACGCATCCCGGATGACTCGAATTGGAATATGCCAATCGTCTCGCCGGCGCTGAAAAGCTGGTAGACCTGAGAATCATCCAGTGGCAGCTTCTCCAGATCAAGCTGAAACTTATGGCGATCGGCGACCATCTGCCTGGTATCATCGATTACCGTCAGCGTGCGCAATCCCAGGAAATCCATTTTCAGAAGACCAATTTCCTCGATATGGTTCATATCATACTGGGTAGTTACCTCACCTTTGCTGCCCTTATACAGCGGAAGGAAGTCGGTCAACCGGGAGGGAGCAATCACCACACCGGCGGCGTGGGTGGAAGCATGCCGCGCCAGCCCTTCCAGTACGCGGGAAATGGTCAGGAGTTTATCGACGCGGGGGTCAGTTTCCGCCAGGTGCGCCAGCTCTGATACTTGCTTGAGAGCACGCGCGATGGTCATGTCGACGGCAAAGGGAATCAGCTTCGCGATGCGATCCACTTCACCGTAGGGAATATCGAGCACCCGACCGACATCGCGCACCACCGCCCGCGCGGCCATTGTTCCGAAAGTGATAATCTGCCCTACATTTTCCTTGCCATACTTATCGATCACATAGTGGATCACCTTCTCGCGGCCGCGATCGGCAAAATCAATATCGATATCAGGCATGCTGATCCGTTCCGGATTCAGGAAACGCTCGAAGAGAAGATCATACTCAAGTGGATCGATATTGGTGATACCAAGACAATAAGAGACCAGCGAACCCGCCGCCGAGCCGCGACCGGGGCCGACCGGCACACCGAGACGTTTGGCCTCGCGGGTGAAATCAGCCACCACCAGAAAATAGCCGGCGTAACCCATCTGCTTGATGATACTCAACTCGTATTCAAGGCGCTGAGTGAGACCGGGCGTTACTTTCGCAAAACGTTGCGCCATCCCTTTTTCCGCCAGGTAGGTGAGATAATCGTCAAGGCTGGCATACTGCGACGGCAGCGGATACTTCGGCAAGTGCAATTTGCCCATCTCGATCTCGACATTGCAGCGTTCGGCGATTGCCACCGTGTTCTCAATCGCATCCGGATAGTCACCGAACAGCTCTTTCATTTCGTCAGCGCTCTTGACATAGAGCTGGTCGCTCTGGTACTTCAGGCGGTCGGTATCGGTGACCAACTTGCCGGTCTGGATACAGAGCAGCGCATCGTGCGCCTCGGCATGTTCGCGACAGAGGTAGTGACAGTCGTTGGTTGCAATCATCGAAAGGCCGCTTTCCCGCGCCAGTTTGACAATCTGGGAGCGCGCGGTTGCCTCTGCCTCGATGCCATGGTTCTGTATTTCCAGATAGAAGTTCTCCTTGCCGAAGATATCGGCCAGTTCAAAGGCCACGCGCCTGGCTTCCTCGCTATGCCCGCGAATGAAATGGTAGGCCACCTCACCCTTCAGGCAGGCTGATGTGCAAATCAGACCCTCGGCATGCTCCCTGAGGAGTTGTTTATCAATACGGGGACGGTGATAAAAGCCTTCCAGAAAACCGATCGACGACAACTTAATCAGGTTCATATAGCCGGTGGCATTACGAGCCAGCAGGATCAAATGGTTGCCGGTGTCGGGATAACCCGCTACCGGCTCCTTATGATGGCAGCCTTTCGGGGCGACATAGACCTCGGAACCGATTATCGGCTTGACTCCCGCCTGCCGTGCCTGCTTATAGAACTCGACCACGCCGAACATGTTGCCATGATCGGTAATTGCCAGCGCCGGAAAGCGCATCTGCACCGCCAGCTTGACGAACTCATCAATCCGGCAAGCGCCGTCCAGCAGAGAGTATTGTGTATGATTGTGCAGGTGCACGAAGTCGACATACTTTTTCATTGTACATAGCCCCAGTCTGCTCGTTTACCGGAGAGCCGGAAATAAAGGTAGCCGAAGGCAAACCCGCCCACATGCGCGAACCAGGCGACCCCACTCCCGCCACTGACCACTGCGGAAAAGATTTGCAGAATAAACCAGAACCCGAGCAGGAACTTGGCAGGAATGCGGACATGCTGAATGAAGAAACCGAGAAATATCAACGTATGCACGCGGGCACGAGGATAGAGAACCATGTAGGCGCCCAGGACGCCGGCAATGGCGCCGGATGCGCCGACCAGCGGTATCTCTGATGCCGGCGAGGTCACGGTAAAGAGTAATACCGCTACGAAACCGGAAACCAGATAGAAGATGATAAACTTGAAGCGGCCGAGGAAATCCTCGATATTGTCGCCGAAGACCCAGAGATAGAGCAT
>JAGLUH010000314.1 GCA_023134875.1 Candidatus Zixiibacteriota bacterium | reverse complement strand
CGGCTGATGAGTTGACCGGATCGGAAATCATCCGGAAGGTGTCTGATTTGATGAATCAGGAAACCTGCCGGGTAACCATGAAACTGACTATCATTACCACCTCGGGCAAGGAACGTCAGTTCACCTATGAAACCTGGAGTGCCGACAGTGGAGCATCCAGCGTTATCAAGTACATCGCTCCCGTGCGCGTTAAAGGTCAGGCGACCCTGCTTTTGAATAACGCCGATGACATCTGGTTTTACTATCCCCGCACCGATCGTGTCCGCAAACTGGCGACGCACGCCAAGAAACAGAAGATGCAGGGCAGCGATTTCACCTTTGAAGACATGGGCAGCGGTAACTCCTTTGTCACTGATTTCGATACGGAGAAACTGGCGGACGAGAAGATCGAAAGGCATGAATGCTACAAGATAGTATTACAGCAGAACCGCGAAGGCAATTCCAACTATGCCCGGATCGTGATGTGGGTGATAAAGGATAATTTCGTGCCGGTAGTAATTGACTACTACGACGAAGATGATCCGGAAATCTGTAAGAAGAGGCTGATCCAAAACGAGATCAGGATCATTGATGGTATCCCGACGCCGACAAAGGCAGTAATGCACAACAACCTCGATGACAGCAACACCAAGCTTGAGATCACTGAGTGCAAGTACAATGTCAAGATCGATCAATCCCGGTTCACACAGAGAGGCTTCTACAAGTGAGTAAGTTGGTGGTTGGTTGCCTGCTGGTTATGATGCCGGTATCGGTTCTGTCCGCCGATCTTGTGTTAGGCGGCTATTTTGAACCTCAGTTCACCGGAACTTATCTCGACAATCGCTTCCGGCAACTGAATTCAAACAAGCTCCGCATTGACCTGAGTTGCGAACTGACCGACAACATCACCTTTACCGGCAACTTCAATTACTTGAACTATAACGGCCAGAGAGAATGGAATCTGCTCGATTATCTTCCCGCAAATCTGGTGGCAACAGTGCCGGACAGTTTTGCCTGGCTCTATTCATATACCTGTAAGGATGAAGGCGAATTGGATAATGCCTATGTGCGATTTTATGGTGGCCGTGTTACTCTTACTGCGGGCAGACAGCAGATATCGGTGGGGTCGGGTTATGCTTTTAATCCGACCGATATCTTCAACCGGAAAGATCTCCTTGATCCCACCTATGAGCAACCGGCAGTAAACGGCTTGCGAGTCGATATCGGGTTGATGCGGGAATATATCATTTCGGTCTTCTACTCGCCGGAAGCCACCTGGCGTCAATCCGGCAAGATGCTGCGCTTGCAAGGGGGAGTCTCCCATTTCGATCTCGCCCTGCTGGCCGGACAGAGAAGCGAGCGACATACCGACTATGTGACTTTCGATGTTTGTGAACAGGAACGAGTGATGCTGGGGATAGATCTTAACGGTGAGCTGTTCGGAATCGGTTGCTGGAGTGAAAACGCCTATAACTTCGTCGACATCTCAACCGACTACCGGGAAAATCTGGTTGGCGTCGACTATACGTTCTCCTCCGGCTGGTACCTGATGGCGGAATACTACCATAACAGCCAGGGCAAGAAGAATTCCGATGCCTATACGTTGAATGACTGGATGAAATACTTCACCACTGAGAGCAAGACCATCTCACGCGATCAACTCTACACGCACACATTCTATCCTCTCACCGATCTTGTCACGATCGGCGCCTCCGGTGTCTTTAGTATCTCGGATCAGAGCCTGCTGCTGATACCCACTTGCGAGTATTCGATTGGCGATGATGTGACCCTGACCCTCTTCGGCAACATCTACACCGGCAGGGAGGGTACGATGTATTCACGTGACCTGGGCAGCGGCGGCATCGTCCGGCTGCGCGTATATTTCTAAGGTATTGGGGAGATAACTGATGCGCACACAATTCTTCAACTGGCTCGGTCGGGTCACCTATCAGAAATACTGGCTGGTGCTTATTATCGCCCTGCTGGTGACAATTGCCCTGGGCGCCGCGACGGCAGGGATAAAAATGGAAGCAACCTGGATGTCGTTGCTTCATCCGGA
>JAGLUH010000313.1 GCA_023134875.1 Candidatus Zixiibacteriota bacterium | reverse complement strand
TCGGTCAATGAAATCGAACCATCGGTTATCGCTGTCGATTCTCTTGAGGCGCGGCTGAGTCAGTTCAAGATACAATACCCTGATGTGCATTTCGGCATCACCGGCATGCAGGTAGTGATGCGTGACGAGATGGATGCGGGCATCAGTGATACCATGCGCAACCTGGCAATGGCGGCGGTTTTGATCCTGGCCATCTTTGTGCTTTCCTTCAGGATGTGGAGCGGGCCGCTGCTAGCGCTTTTAGTGCTGCTGACCGGCATCACCTGGGATATCGGCCTGGCTCAGATTGTTATCGGTCGACTTAATATCATCACCGTGATGTGTTCCATAGTGCTGGTGGGGTTGGGAATAGACTATGCTATCCATATTTTGTCAGCCTACTCTGAGTTTCGTCACAAGGGAGAAACGATTGAAGGCGCCATCGCCCAGGCATTCCAGAAAATCGGTTCCGGCCTGCTCACCGGCGCCCTGACAACGGCGGTCGCCTTTCTTTCCCTGACAACTATCGGCTCGCCCGCTTTCAAGGAGTTCGGCTTTGTCACCGGCGCCGGCATCATCACCTGCCTTCTCGCTTCGATCTTCCTGCTGCCGGCGGCCATTGTCGCCAAGGAAAAACTGTGGCGGTTGATGACAAGAAGGGAACATCTCAAGAGAGTCGACATGGAGTTTCGTTTCCTGGGGAGAATAACCCGAATCGCAACCGCCCGACCGTGGGTCACTGTCGGCATTGTGCTTCTGATCACGGTTGCCCTGGCGCTGCAGATCCCCAGGGTGAGCATGAACCGAAACTACATGGACCTGGAACCGGAGGGGCTGGAATCGATCCGCCTGCAACGTGAACTGGTCAAGCGGTTTCACATGTCACCGGACAACATGATGGCGATCTATGACTCGGTGGAGGAAGTTAACCAGGTACAGGATCGGCTCTACTCACAGCCAGCGGTAGGAATGGTGGAATCAATTGCTTCGGTGTTGCCTTCCGAGAAAAAGCAGAGAGCACGATTGCCTTATGTCCGGGATATACATGAGGCTCAGGCAGATCTGCTCGCCGAGGTGGCAATTGATACGAAAGCTCTTGTCGAGCAGTTGCATCGTTTCAGTGACAACATCATCGAAATCTCATCGATGGCATACACCAGCGGGCTTGATCGGGTTTTCGACAAGGCCAACCAGTTTGTCGGCCTCAATGAGGACGGCAACCAGGTCGGCAGCAACCATGCTGAAGAGTTAGCGGGCTATCTTCGTGACCATCCGGAAGCTGTCGTCCGGCTCGGCGACTATCAGGCATTTTTCCGGAACATAATGAAGCAGCGTATTACGGAGATGAGCGATACGACGATGATCACTCTGGCGATGGTGCCGGAATCCTTTCGTGAGCATTACGTCAGCGCGGACGGTTCGCATTTCCTGATGGCGTTTTACTCAAAAAACGATGTCTGGGACGGGCTGTTTACCAGTCCTTTTCTGAAGACGATTCTGCGTAACGCGCCCCAGGCGACGGGATCGCCGATTTTCATGCGGGAAATGGTCGAGACCACCAAACGAGAAGGCATCATAGCGTTTGCTATCGCCTTGCTGGCGATACTACTGTTGCTGCTTGTCGATTTCCGCTCCCTGCTCACCGCGATAACCGCCCTGCTTCCCCTTTTGCTGGCGGTGATATGGCTTTTTGGCTTGATGGGAGCGCTCGGCATCAAGGTGACCATCATCAATGTGATCGGTTTCCCGCTACTGATCGGTATCGGCATCGATGACGGCGTGCATGTCATTCATCGCTACCGTGTGGAGGGGAAAGCCAGGCTCAGCTACGCCATGTCAAGCATCGGCAAGGCGATCCTGCTCACTTCGATTACTACCATGCTCGGTTTCGGATCGCTGGTGTCATCCGATTTCCGCGGCTATATCGGCCTCGGTTTGGTCGTAACCATCGGTATCGGTCTCTGCTTTATCACCTCGGTCATCGTCCTCCCCGCTATCCTGAAACTGCTGTGGGGCAGCAGAAGTTGGCAACCGCAACTTTTTATTGGGGCAGCGGTGTTGTAGGCATGTAAGTCAGGGGCCCTGCGTTCTTGACTTCACTCTGTCTCTAATAGGTAACTCTGATTTTGAAAGAGATATTTCCGATTGAGACGTAGCGTTGACATCGATTTTTTTTCAGTACGTAGCAGCAAAGCGCTACCCGGAAGAACAACTGCAAATGTAGCAAGAAGATAGGCCAATTCCAGCCACAGAAGCCCGCGGGGCGTCCAGTGTAGACCGATCTCGGCTGTAGGTGGGGAACCCATCATGGATATAAAGATTGAGCTTCTTCAGGAACAAATGTATGAGAAGAACAGGAGTAAGTCTCGGAAGCGGGTACTGAGTGATCGGAACACCAATAGGATAATAGCACCCTGTATAGATCGGCTAATGGGCGCCTACATGCTGAGTACAACGATCCAAAAACTCTGCAACTGTAAAATGGAATTTCTCGCCAGCATGGACAATGGGCTCAAGCTTCGTTATTGCTTCCTGGAATTCAATCCATTTTCTCGTATAGGCAAGCCTATCGCGTGGAGGCCAATTCATCTTCTGGAGTTCCACAAGAAGGGAAGAAACTTCGCTGAGTAAGGTCACATGGTTTTTCACCCAGCCATAGCCCGGTTTCCCCTCTTGGGACCTAAATAACTGGAGATCAGCGTTGATCCACGCGGTCGCAATGTCGTAGACCAATCGCAGAACATTCCCCTCCAACTTCCTACCAGAATCATCTGTGAGCGTCAGCCCCTCAATCATCAAGATTAACCACTTGTACAACTTTCTGTCAGTTTTGAGCCTTTCATACGTGAGATTCGAGGTCTGCTTCAGGATCATTCTGTATTTCTCTTGATTGGATACGATAAGATTCAGAGCATCGCTGAGGGCATTGACCTTGAAATCGACGCTAACGACCAGGAAGCCCATGCTGTCCAAAACAAGAAGCAGCATTGGGGGAAACATCTCCCTGGCGATTTCCACGTGAGGGTAGTGGTGATACTCCGATGCAAGAAGTTCCGCGTCGGATATCACGGCACCGTGAACGAGACGGCTACGCAGCTCATAGAGCTTTTCAGCCCACCCGCGGATCTTTTGATGTTGCCCCCATAGCAAACTGAGAACGTATCCAAAGTGATCCTTCTTGGCACTCCTCGGAAGTGCCAGTAGTGACTCGAATGCACTAACCATAAGAACCACTGCGGAATCAGGATACGTATCAAGTGATGCGCAAGCTTGGTTAAAGAGGCTTAGGGCGTTTATTATTCTCCAATAGGCGTCGTTGCGCGTTTCCCGTACTTTTTGCAGGGTGTCGATCAGAAGCTTATCGGATTCTGAATACAGTAGGAGAGGGTGCCGATGCCTTTGGTTCGCAGGGAGACTGAAGACAATCCTAGCATCTGGGAACCAGAGTTGGGCCCGGCGACGCGCAACTAATCGGTGGCCCCCGCTTTGGTAAGCCTCAACCACCACAAAGTCAAAGGGTGCCGTATGGTCGAGGTAGTTGGTATGATATAGATACCCCACAATAGTATGATTCTTAAGTATGGGTCTTTTGTACCAAGAAAGGTCGTTCTCATGTTCAACAAGAAGGCTGAACTCGGATATCGGGGTGCCAGTGTTATCTACGATTTTTGCCTGTACTTTTTTAAGGAGCTCGAGCGTATCCTCTGAAACACCATCTGGTCGGTTTAGGAAACTGTTTAGTGAAACAAGTCTTGCCTCACCGATGCGGATGTCCGTTAGCGCAGACCCCGGGCCTTCGAAGGCAAAGTATTCGGGTAGTTCCTGCCTAAGGACTAATCCCGGGAAGATGCTTATTAGCTTTAGGTTTGCTTTCTGAGTCATGGTTGATACTACTGGACTATCGTGCGGCAGTCGAACTGACCTGCGTAAGCGTCCGTTTCCTGCCAGATACGCTCAAGAACAAGATCTGTACCGGTTGACCCGGAATTGGAATATAGCTGAATGCAAGTTAGTTGGTTAGGGACATTATGTCCATTGGTATTTTAGTTGTTTTGCCGGTATCTATTCCGGCGTTTTTGTCTTTTCCTTTCTCTTGCCTTGTCGAGTTCTCGGTCTCTTTCCTGAAAGATCGCTTTTTCTCTTACTTCGAGCCAGCCAGGTCAGCGGGACGTTTCCAGCGAAGGAAAGGGCTACAACTCGAACGTCTCGCCGTAATGGGGCAGAGTGGCGTCGATGTGAAGCTTTTCCCCCAGCGCCTGGTGTAGTTTGGTTCTTGCTTTTTGTTCGCCATGCACTAAGAAAATCTGTTTCGGTTTCGGGTGCAGACCGGCGACGTAGTCGACCAGATCGTTTTCATCGGCGTGAGCGGAGAAACTGTCGAGACGCACCACTTCAGCATTCATCTTGTATAGATCGCCGAACACCCTGATTTCCTTGGCGCCGTCGACCATACGGCGTCCCAGGGTGTGTTCCGCCTGGTAACCGACAAAAAGTACCGTGTTGTTGGGGTTTTCCACGTTGTGCAGGAGATGATGCAGAATCCGTCCCGCCTCGCACATGCCTGACGCGGATATGATGATATGCGAGCCGGAAGTATGATTTAGTCTCTTAGATGCCTCGACACTGCGCACATAGTGACACCTATCACCGCCAAGGGGGTCCTCTTCGATCGCCAGCAGTTCATTGGTTTCATCATCGAAACACTCCGGATGCAGCCGGAAGATGTCGGTGATATTGACCGCAAGGGGTGAATCGATATAGATCGGCAGATCGGGGATTTCTTTATCGCGCTTGAGATCGCGCAGCACGTAGACCAGTTCCTGCGTGCGCTCCAGGCTGAAGGCGGGGATAATCAGTTTGCCGCCCCGTTTGTAGGTATGATTGACTATCTCCGCCAGATCCGCGCCCGCCTCGTTTATGTCGCTGTGGTAACGGCCGCCGTAGGTCGACTCAAGGATCAGGTAATCGGCATCGCCGACATTCTGGGGATTGCGCAGAATCGGCAGGTCTTTGCGTCCGAGGTCGACCGCATAAACCACAGTTGTCACTTCGCCGTTGCGGGTGATATGCAGCTTGGTCAACGCTGATCCCAGCACGTGGCCGGCATCGAAGAACTCTACCTTGATCTGCGGATGAATACGAAAAGGCTGCCGATAATTGACTGCGGCAAAATGCCAGATGGTCAGTTCCGCCTCGGCAACATCGTAGAGGGGACCATAGACTTTCTTTCCCCGCTTCCGCAAATACTCGGCGTCGCGCACCTGGATATAAGCGGAATCTTTGAGCATGACGCTAGCCAGGTCACGGGTGGCATGGGTGCAGAAGACCTTCTCCGTGAAACCATTCTTGTGCAAACTCGGCAAGTTGCCGGAGTGATCGATATGGGCGTGGGAAAGAAGGACGGTATCCAGCTTGGCGGCATTAAAGGGAAGATTGCGGTTCAGTTCGTATGCTTTCTTGCGGTTACCCTGAAACAGGCCACAGTCAAGGAGAATCGGAGAACCTTCCACTTCGAGCAGATGCATTGATCCGGTGGTCGTTTCCGCGCCACCATAAAATGTCAGCTT
>JAGLUH010000312.1 GCA_023134875.1 Candidatus Zixiibacteriota bacterium | reverse complement strand
CGGCCTGAATCTCTACGGCGATCCGGAACTTACTATCTGGACGGAGTCACCGAAACAGCTTGCCCTGGAAGTTCCCAACATCAGCGATACCGGCCTGACCGAACTCACCTTCCGGGTGACCGAGTACTCAGCAGGTGCTGCCGATGTGCTGGTCAGTGTGACCAGAAATGGCGAGATAGTCACCTGGGGTGTAACGGGCACGGACGGCTCAGTTACCCTGACGGTTGATTGTAACGCTGATGATTCTTTCATAGTCTATGCAGTCAAAACGGGACACGCAACGGCACAGCAGACGCTGGCGCCTCAGTTTGTTCTTGATGCCGATGACGATAATATCGCCCTGCCGCACGATTTCGCCCTGCATCAGAACTATCCCAATCCTTTCAACCCAACAACCAGGATTATTTTTGATATCACCAGCAGTGGTGATGTCAGCTTAGAGGTATTCAATATCCTGGGGCAAAAGGTGACGACATTGGTTACCGGCTATCTTGTCGCCGGCAGGCACGAGAAAGAGTGGGACGGCTGTAACGACCAGGGCCGACAGCAGAGTTCCGGTATATACCTCGCGCGTATTGTCACTGCGGAAAAGAGCGATGTTATCAAGATGACTCTACTTAAATAATCTCCCCAACAGCCGACGGCTGAGATCACGCCAAATGGCGCCACCTCAAGGCCTTTTCTGATTTACAGGCGACTGTCAGGCTGGAAGACCCCTTATAATGCGATCAATTTGTCATTCAACCGTCGCATCTGATTGCGCCGGTCGAATACCTCCAGACCCCGACGTTGTCGGTGCTTACTTGAATCGCCGGCGCTAAGACAATCTTTCAACGCCTGGTGAAAGCGCTCAATGTTATTCACCAATGTGAGACCCTCGAAGTTGTATCGGTTCAACAGGTCACGTGCGGCGTTATTCTCTGGTAAGAGAGCGATAAGGGGCGGTTCCGCCCGAAGTAATTCAAATAGCTTCGAGGGAACAATAAAGGAAGTATCACATAGTGTTGATAGCGCGATCAGGTTCACACTGTTGGCGCGCATAATGGCAATCGCCCCTCGATAATGGGGTATGTATCCATCGCTGGAGAAAATGTCGGTCAGATTATACCGAGCAAGTAGCGACTCAAAATCACGAAGATCGTTATGGCCGGTGTGCCTGATACTGAATTTGATCTCTGGATATCTTTTTCGGAACTGATCGATCCAGGAAAAAAGCCGGTCAATTCCCACCAGGTGATTGAGTGTACCGTACAAGCCGATTCTGCCGGCTTCACGTTGAAGTTGTCCCTCAAAGTCGGTTTCGTTGTAACCATTCGGCAGAAAGAAGTAGTTGGCGGCGATCTTGAGGTTATCCTCAAAATACTCCAGTGTCTTCGCCGAGGTAGCTGTCACCAGATCAGCCGCGCGCAGCACTCTTTGCGTATACTCAACCGCCTTTCGGCTGAAATTTCTCGATTGTTCAAAGTGCGGCAGTGCCTCCCAGATATCACGCCAGTCAGCCACCCACTTGAATTGATACCGCTCCCTGGCTTTCAAACCAAGCTGATGAATCGACACCGGTGGTGATGGCGTTATCAAGATGTTATCGCCGTCAGCCGGCAACAGCTTCTCAAGCTCCTTGAAAGCGGGCCTGACGAAACCAACTTTGCTGTCAGGGAAGTGCAGTTCCTTCACCTTTCGCGACAGCGCCCGACCGAGGAGCTTCCTCGATGGGATCAGGGGCAGTCTCTTTCTCAAGCGCGCCGGATCGCGCGATTCGGCACGCACGACCGTCACCTTGCCACTGATCTGATTCGCCAGCCGCCGATCATAGACAGGATAGTCGATGTCCCTGACCGTCAGCACCGTGACCCGGTGCCCCTGCTCTGCCAGGTGGTTGGCCATGGCCAGCGGTCGGGCGGTCCCCGCCAGACCGAGCGGTGGAAAGTAGTAGCAGGCAATCAGTATGTTCTTAGGCGGCATGATAATCCTCGATCAGCCTGGTGAAGGCGAGGTGGGCAACTTTCATTTGTTCTTCACGGATACCGCGCTGACGCAAGCGTGGCTCGTAGAGATCGTAGGCCGCCACTCTCGCGTCACGGCGATGCCCCAGCTTGATCTTGTCGGCGAGCTGGCGGGCGTTGCCAGGCTCAAAGAAGTGCCTGTCGGAGTCAAGCCATTCCCGATTTCCCGGAATATCCGTCACCACCGGATACAGTTTCTGCGACATGGCTTCCAGCAGCGAGACCGAAGTGGCGTCTGATTTCGCTGTTGATACGTAGATATCAGCGCGTCGGTAAGCAGTGAGCAGTTCTTCCTCTGAGAACCGACCGGTAAAATTGATATTATCCGTCAGTTTGAGTTGAGCAGCCAGGGTTTTCAGTTCAGTCTCACGGCTACCGGAACCAATCAGGGTAAGCCGGAAGGCAAAACCTTCATCGGCAAGCAGGCGCGCAGCTCTTATCAGCGTAGTGTGGTCGTAGATTTTCTCTAATTGGCGGGTGGAAATGATCCTGACAACTTCAGTACTCTTGAGTTCCCTTGCTCGACCACTTTCATACCATGATTCGCTGACACCAAAACTGACTACTAGTTGCCGCCGCAGCGGTGTCAGCCTGGCGGCTTCAGCAACAAGATACTCGGCGTCACCCACCACCAGGTCAGCCTTTTCCAGTACGTAGCGGCTCCGCAGGCGGGACAGTATCCCCTTTCGACCGGAGACCAGGATATCGGAACCCCACAAGGTGAGCACGAACGGATGTACCCTGGCCAGCACCGCCGCCAGACCATATGTCGGCAGGAAATGAGCGTTGACCAGATGCGGCTTAAACTCCCTG
>JAGLUH010000311.1 GCA_023134875.1 Candidatus Zixiibacteriota bacterium | reverse complement strand
ATCTTACCGTCACACATGATATACGCGCGCTGAATTATTGCCAGTGTCTCACGGACGTTATGATCGGTCATCAGGATGCCGAGTCCTTTCTCCCGCAGGGAGGCAATGATTCGCTGGATATCCTCAACGGCGATCGGATCAATACCGGCAAAAGGTTCATCCAGCAACATGAAGTCGGGGTCAAGCACGAGCGCCCGAGCGATTTCCACTCGCCGCCTTTCCCCACCAGACAACTGGTAGCCCTTCGATTTCCGCAATTGCAAGACGTCAAGCTCTTCCAGCACGTTAGTGGTTTTCCTGGTTCGCTCTTTCTTGGACAAGGGCAATGTCTCCGCCACGGCCATGACATTCTGCCAGACCGTCAGCTTGCGGAATATCGAAGGTTCCTGGGCGAGGTAGCCGATTCCCAGCCGCGCCCGCCGGTACATCGGCAATCCGGTGATATTGTTATCGCCCAGAATAACCCGGCCGTTTTCCGGTTTAATAAACCCGATAATCATGTAAAAAGTGGTCGTCTTGCCCGCACCGTTGGGGCCAAGCAGACCGACTATTTCCCCCTGGTTTACTTCCACGCTGACCTCATTAACTACGGTACGCTTACGGTAGGACTTCACGAGGTCTTCTGAGTGGAGTTTTTTCATTTCTTACTCTAAATACGCCGATTTATCGCGCCGGCGCTATTCATTTTTTTCGGTTTCTGGTTCGAGACTATCACCCTTTACGCCCTCAGATTCTATCACTTTCGTAGCACTAATCTGGCGGATCAATTCTCCTTTCGCTGGCCAGAACTTAATAACCTCCTTCTCGCTGATCAGCTTGCCGCGCAGGGAAAGCAGGTAGTAGGAATCTCCGGCGGGAATGTACCAGCCGACTCCCACCGAGCCGAACAGCGATATCGCCCCCAATGAAATCAAATAAGGCTTTTCGCTTCTTAAGTTCTTTCCCTTCAAATAATTGGCTACGCCGGCCTCGTGCAAGAGCTGTAACTTGATCGTCTTAAGCGCCAGCGACGAGGCAATCTCCTTGATTCCCTGGCGACGGTGGTCATCGGCATAGATTGCCGCCAGTTTACCGTGACGGACAATAGGCGCGATTAGAAAATCGCGCTGCCCCTCACCCAACCCGCGTACCGGTAATATCGACAACATCGAATCGGCGGCACGGTCGTGGCGATTCAGATTATTCCTGACCATTTGCCGGAACTTCTCACTGCTCACTTCCGCCCCCGCCGTTGAACAAAACAGAAACGTCAAAAGAAGCAGGTTAATCAGTTTCTGAATCCGGTTCACGGAAACTCCCCTGTATGTTTTTAATTACGATATTTTCCAGCCTTTGATCGGTTTGAAGACCCCAGCCCGATATTGTGTCCGCACCGCGTATGGCTTTCACGAATCCCTCGGTAGTTATCTCCTCTCTGGTGGCGTCCCACCTGAGACTGTCGGTCAGAAGCAGCTTGTCGCCGACTGTCCAGGCACGCACGTTTCCCTCGGCCTCTAAGATGGTGGAGTTGCGGGTTACCAGGCCGCTATCAGCGGTGAGAGTCGAAACATGAGCGCCGCTGCTGTCGTAGAAAGTAACATGTACGCCGTACATCAGGGTGGTATCCTTGTTCGTATAGACTTTGAGAGTCTCCGCTTTAATCACACCGGTACGTCGACCGGCGGAAGTCAGATATGTTTCGGTATTGGTCAGCACCTGGTCGGGCAGGTGTAAATCGAGCGGGTTAACCCCACCTTGATTGTTTCGCTCGCCGCCGCAACTCAAGCAGATTATGACTGCCAACGCAGGCAATAACATCCAGGAGGAGTTTTTCTTCATTGCCTTATTTGTACACCTGTAGTCTATCAAGGTTCGCTATCGCCGATCTGCCCTTCATCAAACCAGCTTGCTTTGCAGGATATCATGTACATGGATCAGGCCGACCGGTCGGTCATTGTCATCGACAATGACCAGGGCGGTGATCTTGTTTTCCTCCATGATCCGAAGCCCCTTTTCCGCCAGGGCGCCGCTTTCAATCCGTTTCGGATTTCGGGTCATCACGTCGCCCGACTTGAACGTCAGGAAATCATCGCTTCCCTCCACCAGCCGCCGCAGATCACCGTCGGTAAAAACACCGCGCAGCCTGCCCGCATCATCAGTAACCAGGGCGCTTCCCAACCTTCTTTTGGTCATCACCAGCAGCATCTCTTTTACGGTGCTGTTCTCGTTCACCAACGGCAATTCATCTCCGTAGTGCATTAGGTCCTTGATTCTGGTGGTGAGGCGGCGTCCCAGCGTGCCTGCCGGATGGAGTAGCGAGAAATCCTCCTCGGAAAACCCGCGCTGTTCCTGCACAATAATCGCCAGGGCATCTCCCAGCGCTAAGGCGGCGGTAGTTGAGGAGGTCGGCGCCAGGTTATGGCCACCGGCTTCACTGCTCACCGAGGCGTCAAGCGCGATCTGACTGCGACGCGCCAGCGCTGATTTTCGGTTGCCGGTAATAGCGATAATCGGCACGCCCAGTCGATCGATCAGCGGATAAAGCCGCTCCAGCTCATCAGAGTTGCCTGACTTGGATATGGCAATAACCAGGTCATCCTTCTGGAGGATACCGGCATCGCCGTGCAATCCTTCCGCCGGATGGAGAAACATCGACGGCGTTCCGGTGGAGTTGAAAGTGGCCACCAGTTTTCGCCCCACCAGCCC
>JAGLUH010000310.1 GCA_023134875.1 Candidatus Zixiibacteriota bacterium | reverse complement strand
GTTGACAGCCTCGATAAATGACTGATCGAGCTGGTCGACAAGCCCTCTGACTGCCTCCGCTTCCTGTAGAATTATCTCCTTAGCTCGCTTCAGCATCGGCAATTACCTTGCGGTAAAGTTCCAGAAAATCAATCCCCTTCGCCTGGAGGACAAACTTGATAACCTCGCGGCAGCAACCCCGCCCTCCCGGCAGTTCAGTTTGATAGTGGGCATACGGCAGGACCTCCGGTTCAGCGTTGGCGGTACAGATTGCCAGACCGACTCTCTCCATCAGGGGGATATCAGGCAGATCGTTGCCGACATGCCCCACCTGAGCCAGAGTCAGATTATGTTTTTTCAGCAGGTCATCGAGGGCGTTGAACTTGTCGGGCTGCTGATAGATATCGCTGATACCGAGTTCGGTGCCGCGCACGAGGGTAGGCTCGGCGTAGCGAGCCGAGATAATGGCGAACTTGATCGGCGCCCGCCGCGCCAGTTTGAAGGCGAAACCATCGGCTACCGAAAACGCCTTGGCTTCCAACCCCTTGTTTATTACCAGAATATGGTTGTTGGTCATGACGCCGTCGACATCAAAGATCAGAAGCTCGATGTCGGCAACAGTGGTCAGGAGTTCACGAGAGAGCCTGCGCAATTCTGTCCACCTCCTGTAAATAATCCTCTACTTCGGACAAAGGTAACTGGGTTGCCGGATCGGATTTCGCCGCGGCCGGATTGGGATGGGTTTCAAAGAAAAGCCCGTCAATACCAACCGCCAGCGCCGCCCGCGTCAAAGGCCGGATATATTGTCGATCGCCGCCGGACGCTTTTCCCGCTCCCGCCGGATACTGTACCGAATGGGTAGCGTCAAATACCACGCAGTAACCGCTCTCTTTCATAATAATCAGGGAACGGAAATCGACTACCAGGTTGTGATAACCGAAAGTAGTACCCCGTTCCGTCAACATCAGGTTGTGATTGCCTTGGTCGACCACTTTCTGCGCGGTAACCAGCATATCCTCCGGTGCGAGAAATGGACCCTTCTTGATATTGACCGCTTTGCCGGTGCGGGCGGCGGCGACCAGGAGGTCGGTCTGGCGGCAGAGGAACGCCGGTATCTGCAAAACATCACAAACCTGGGCCACCGGCGTTGCTTCCGACTCTTCATGGATATCAGTCAGTAAAGGCAAACCGAAAGTAGTCTTGACCTTCTCCAGAATCCGCAGTGCCTTTTCATCGCCGATGCCGGAAAATGACTGTCCCGACAACCGATTGGCCTTGCGAAAGGATGACTTGAATATCAGCTGGAAATCGAGTCGCTCAGTGACCTGAGTCAGCCTTTCGGCGGTTTGGAGGATCATCTCTTCCGATTCGATTACACAGGGTCCGGCGATCAGAAAAGGTTTCTCGCCACCAAACTCTTTACCGCCAATTTGGATCATTGAGTTGATTCCATTTCCTCCGGTTCCTCTGTTTTGAGAAGCAGCGCCGGTTGGGCCGGGCTCTCATGGTATCGACCGGCCGCTTTGACAAATTCCCGAAACAGGGGATGAGCCTTGTGAAAACGACTCTTGAGTTCGGGATGGAACTGTACGCCGACAAACCAGGGATGTTGAGGAATTTCGACAACCTCCACTAAGCGGCCATCAGGCGATAGCCCGACCAATTTCAATCCGGCACGCGTGAGAATGTCGCGGTACTCGTTATTAAACTCGTAGCGATGCCGATGCCGTTCCGATAATTCCTTTGTCCCGTAAGCCTGGAAACACCGGCTTCCTTCATCGAGAATACAGGGAAAAGCTCCCAGCCGCATGGTGCCGCCCATTTCCGTAACCTCATGCTGGTCGGGAAGGAGATGGATCACGGCATTCTTGAGATCGCGATAGAACTCGTAGCTGTGGGCATCATCCAGCTTAGCGACATTGCGCGCATATTCGATAACGGCGCACTGCATCCCCAGGCAAATACCGAAGAAAGGAATCTTGCGCTTGCGGACATACTCAATCGATTCGATTTTGCCCTCGACACCGCGCTCGCCAAAGCCGCCAGGAATCAGAAGACCATCGACGTTCTGAAGATAGGCATCCGCGCCGTTCTTCTTGATATCCTCAGATGACACCCAAACCAATTCCACGTGAGTATTGGTCTCGGCGCCGGCATGCACAAAGGCCTCCACGATTGATTTGTAGGCGTCTTTCAAGTGCACATATTTTCCACAGATGGCGATCCGGACTGTCTTTTCCGGATTCTTGATCCGTTCTACCTTTGCCCGCCAGACATCCAGGTCGGGCTGAGGCGTATCGAGGTGGAGATAATCGCTAATGTACTGGTCAAGACCCTGCTGGTGCAGCATCAATGGAACTTCATAAATAGTCTCGGCGTCACGCACTTCGATGACGTTCTTAGCGGGAAGGCTGCAGAAAAGCCCGATCTTCTCCCTTAGACTATCAGCGAGCGGCCTGGTGGTGCGGCACAGCAATACCTGGGGCTGGATACCGATCTCACGCAGGGTTTTGACCGAATGCTGCGTCGGCTTGGTCTTGATTTCGCCGGCGGTTTCGACATACGGCACCAGGGTCACATGGACAAACATGACATTCTCAGGGCCTTCCTCCAGGCCCAACTGCCTGATCGCCTCCATAAAAGGAAGCGATTCGATATCACCCACCGTGCCGCCGATTTCGGCCACGATAACATCGCAGCCACCGTTAAGTTCATTCAGCTTACGGATACGCGACTTAATCTCATTTGTGATATGCGGGATCACCTGTACCGTGGCGCCCAGGTAATCACCCCGCCGTTCGCGCCCGATCACAGTTTGGTAGACCTGGCCGGTGGTGACATTGTTGTCACTGGTAAGAGGGATGTCGGTAAAACGCTCATAGTGTCCCAGGTCAAGGTCGGTCTCGGCGCCGTCATCGAGGACAAATACCTCGCCATGCTGAAACGGATTCATCGTGCCGGGATCAACATTGATATAGGGATCGAGTTTCTGCATGTTTACCCGTAATCCCCGTTGCTTAAGCAAGAATCCGATCGAGGCGGAGGCGATACCCTTGCCCAGAGCGGAAACCACCCCACCGGTGACAAAGATATGCTTAGCGGGTTCCACTTATCAGCTCCCTTTCTCTCCTGCCAGGAGTTTTTCCGCTTGAACCAGATCAGCGGGGCTATTGATCGCCATTAGCGGTTGCGGCAGAATCGCCGCACCGATTGAGAAGCCATGTTCTATTATTCGCAGTTGCTCTAACGATTGCTCGATCTCGCCTGCCGTCGGCTGCAACCGGGCGAATTTCAGCAAGAATGGTTTTCGGTACGCGTAAATGCCGACATGTCCATGATTTTCCCTGTCTCCCGCGTTAATCGGATCACGAGAGAAAGCGGTTACGGTTCCTGAATTATCAACCTTCACCTTTACCAGGTTGCGATCAGCGAGATCGGTTCCGTTATCGATCGGGAAAACCGCGGTGGCAATCTGTAATTCAGGGCGACGTTCCAGAACCTGTACCGCCCGATCGAGAACCTCCGGCGTGATAAATACCTCGTCACCCTGGATATTTATGCAGATATCACACTCAATATCAGCAATCGCCGCTGCCACTCGTTCGGAACCGTTGCGAAAAGGTTGATCGCTGAAGAAAACCTCGCCCTGGTGTTTTTCAATCAAGTCGGCGATCTC